>NZ_CP097292.1 GCF_027595165.1 Providencia sp. PROV188 | reverse complement strand
TATTTGAGAGTGGCTATATGTGGTGAACTGATTCAGACGATTGACCAGATTAATCGAGGTAAAGGCTCTATCTGGTTTGCAGGTTAGGGTATTCAAGCTCATAATAATAAGAAAATAATTAACTTTATTTCGTACTTAAAAGAGCCCTATAAGTATCATATTAAAGCGTATATACATGAGCCAAGATCAAATAATAACGAAAATAAAAGAGTGCTTGAGACCTAAAACTCTACACGGAAAAGAGAAAATTCGGGGGAAGAAAATCCCCGCTAGGAATCACCGTTCTTCGTAAGAAAGACTAGCCTAAACAACTGTATTCCCACTAGAGTTTATCGCGCATTAACAAAGAAAAACACAGTACCGTTAAACAAACGGCAATTCGCCCTATCAGGGCGTACTTAGTCATTTTCCTTGCCTCCTACTTCTTAGAAGGCAAAATCTTCATTGCTAAGTAAAGAGTCTTGTCTCGTTGGTTGAACTTAAAAAACAACTAACGGGGCTTTCTTTTTTCTAGCTCTCACTAAATGCTTTATCCCGAGAGGATAAAGCATCCACAGAAAGATCCCTGTAACTTATCTATTATCCAATGATCCGTAAAACTCTGTTATTTATTGAGGTTAGGATGTCAATACGATAATGCTTTTTATGTGCCCGGCGAAATGCCGGGCAATGATGAGGTTAAATAACGGGGGACTCAGTATTTAATGGATTCAACATCCACAAATGGCTCTGTGGTACAACTTCAAATGGTTTTTTTATGTCAGCAATACATTCCCCTGTTTCAAAACTTAGCCCGCTATTTTTACTATCTAAGAAACAACGTTCGGATAGAACACTTTTGATTTGTACCGCCCCTGTTGTTGACGGTATGAATGAAAACAGAGTTTTCTTATCTGTTGGATTACACGTCATTTTTAGCCGATTTCTTCCATCAGGAGTTCCTAAACATTGGTCTGTATTTGGTGTTCGAATCATTATCCACCCGCTTTGATCGGTAACAAGAGCTTCAGCGGGTGTTTTTACTGGTACTACTTCCCATCCAGTGGTTTCTTTGCCATGCAGATCTAAGCTGTTATGAAGCATCTGACCACTTTGAATATTGCGGAATGTAAATAGAGAATTATTTTCTTTTCCTAATTCTTCATCTATCAGATTATTGGCTGCTTCCTGTGATGAAGAACACCCTGCCATTAGTAGTACAGTAAAAATAATCGCTAATCTTTTCATTATGATAACCTCTCTTACCTTCTGAATACGCCAACAGGGTAATGATCTGAAGATATCTGAGTCCTTCTGGCTCCATACACAATTCCAGCTTGTAGCGGTAATGGTCTAAAGGCTACAGCGTTTCCTGCTACAGCATAATCTAATGTTCGTTGACTGGTTTGTGTTGCTGCTGCAGGGAAAATAATTTCAGATGCATTTCTTACAGGAACGGTAAGGTTCATCTCTAAATCATCCGGTTCACGGTTGAAATCACCAAGAATCATCCAGTTAAGAGCTTGGTGTAGTGGATCTCTGCTGTCGCGGAAGAAGTTATATACCTCTTCAACAAGAGCAGGTGCATCATTGTTTCGCGTAGCTATTGCATGTGCAGTGAAAAAAGCATCATTACCAATTCGTATACCAAGCAACGGTCGTCCTCCTTGCCTTACTGGGCTCAGAACAAACACTTCATCGGCTCGCCGATTGCTAATCAGAGCAAGATTAACCCTTCCTCCAAGGGCATCAACAGCAGAAAAATATATATATACTTGCTCTGGTCTACTATTTGTAGATAAGTTCCAGATAAGCTCTCGGATAGGAATTCCTGGGGAATGAATAACTCTCCCTGTATCTACAGCAGTTGATGGTGGGGAACCTGCCTCTTGTATAGCTAAAATGTCTACGGCATTTTCACCCGAAATTAATTGCCGGACATTTATATTCCATTTACTTTCAGTAGTCGCTGATGCTCCTTGAAGATTCCAAGTAGCAACACGAAAATCAGTTAAATCTGCTTGAGCGTAAAACGATAAAAACACTATCAGAGATATAATATATTTTATCATTGTTCTCCTCCAGTTGAATGCTAATCTAGTTCTATTAGCTGTGGTGGAAATGGGCGTATTTCTGGCTTAGCAATAGTGGCTAGAGCCGGTCTTAATGGTTCGCTTATTGACCACATAAATTTAAAGTTTTTCTCTCCACTTGAGGGGCAACGCTCCATTGTTAATGTTGTTGCGTATGGAGATGAGGGGGTTCTTCCTAAAAAATTTGCTCTGATGCATAAACCTGTAGATAAAGATTTTAACTGGTAATTACCATTGTGTGTTGCCATTGGCTGGAAATCGAAGCGTTGTGATCCAAATTGGCAAGGTGCAGTAGAAAGTTGCACTCCTCCTTTGAATCTCGGGAAGGTTGTCATACAAGTACCAACATCTGCATTACGAAACTGTATTGTATTTGGTCTGGTTCCTGTAATAATCTGCCAATTACGTAGTTCTCCGAATGAATTGGAATCGCTGATATAATACGCCCATAATGATGAACCAGCTCCGCGGCTCCACATTGTTAGAACTGAGCCATCCATATTCATTAAAGAGACGGCTGGGGCAGTACCAGGTACAGGGATAGGGATTGGCGCATTTGTGGAAAGTGCAGCCCCTGGTCCGGGCAATGGAAGTCCGGGCTCATCGGGAGACGGAATTGTTGGTCCTCCTTCTCGTTGAGGAGGGAAAACTTTGGGGTCAAGATGAGTTTTTTTTCCTGATGAGCAGCCATTTAATAAAATGGGTATCAATGCTCCAACTATAAAAATAGATGTGTGTTTATTATCCATTATTATGATCCTGTTTATGATGTTGACGAAACAAAATTTGGTAACTCGCATCATTTTATGGTCCAGACATAAACACTCCGCATTTTTATCCAACACGCTGTAAAGCCACGACTTTCCTGGGGGGGATAGCGTCGGGCTATATCTAGTCGGTCACGACGAGGCAGTCTGCTGAAGACGCTTTTTAAGGCTGTTGACCAGATTTGATATTGCCAGCTTTGGCGGGGAGTTGATCAACAAATGAACATGGTCTCTTTCTCCATCCATTTCAGCCTGTTCAACATCAAAATCAGTGCAAATGCTGGCAAAGTGGCTGAGTAGCTTTTCGATGGCATCCAAATCAAATATCTTTTGTCATAGATCAAAGTATAATGATAATCATGAAACGACTTCAAGCCTTCAAATTCTAATTAAGATCAAATGAGCAGCAGGAGCGCCCGTTTTGTTTTCAATCGGGCGTTAGCGGCTTCAAAAAGAGAATCACAAAGCAGGGAACAAATATATTCCCTACACAAAAATGGCTTCATGGCTCGTTGAATGGAAATCTGACACAGAGACACAATGGATAAAAGAAGCACTATCACAACCGCTTCAACAGTCACTTAAAGACCTTGAGCGAGCCTACAAAAATTTCTTTCAGAAACGCACGGTTTTCCCCTCGCTTCAAAAAACGCGGGCAAAATGACGCATTTCGTTACCCACTGGGAGTGAAGCTCGACCAAACTAATAGCCGTATATCCTTGCCAAAGTTTGGTTGGATACGTTACCACAACAGCCGTGAAGTCACTGGTGAAGTGTCAACTGTTTTAAAGCAAGCCTACACAAGCTGGCAAAGCTCCAGCGTCTGCACTCGCATATCGCCAACATACGCAAAGACTAACCAGGGGGGAGCTGGCAATGTGTCTGCAGGATACTGTCAGGGGCGGGATTATCGTCAGTTGAGTTATCCTATGCGCCGTAAAACCCCGTCCTTCAGGGCGGGGATATCACGCTTTCAGATGGCACGATATATCCGCCAGTCAACAGCTTCAACGGCAGCTAAGTCGCAAAGTTAAATTCAGCGCCAACTGGCAGAAACAGAAACGAAACATCCAGCATCTGCATTCACGCATGCCAACATTCGCCGCGACTACCTTCACAAAGTCACCACGACAATCAGCAAAAAACACGCGATGATCGTCATTGAGGGCTTGAAGGTCAGTAATATGTCGAAGTCGGCAAAAGGCACGGCAGATCAACACGGGCGGAACGTCAAAGCCAAATCAGGATTGAACCGTGCGATACTGGTCAGGGCTGGTATGAACTACGTCGCCAGCTTGAGTACAAGCAGCTTTGGCGTGGTGGTCAGGTGCTGGCAATCAACCCAGCCTACACAAGTCAAAAATGTGCCTGTTGTGGTCACCTACCCAAACTTGGTTTGGCTCAGTGACCGCAAATTGTCGCCTGAGATGATTCGGTATTTCAACGTGCTCTTGAGTTGATTTTGTATATCGATGCTTCCGTGTTTGGCAACTCACCAAGCCAAGTGATTTCATAATCTGAGTAGCACGATAGCGCGTTAAAGGAACCTGTTTTGTCTTCGATACAATATCAGCAATAGTACGAGCACCAGCAGAACCGTGACTGCTTTTATGAGCTTCTCGAACAAGGGCCCGAAGCCGAATTTGTTCCGTTGATGGTGTTTTTGCACGGTGACGCCAGCATTGATAGCTACTGCGATGAACACTGAACACGTTACATAGTTGTTTAATACTAAAGCGCCGGCTGAGTTTCTCGATCAGCGAGAATTGTTCAGAGAGTCGGACATCACCAGCGCTGTAGCCTTTTTTAAGATCTCATTATGCTCTTCAAGTTGCACGATTTTCTTTTTCAATTCACGGATTTCAACCTGCTCAGGCGTCATGGGTGACGCTTTCGGTGAAATGCCTTTGCGTTCTAGTTTGAGTTGCCGAACCCATTTGTCCATAGTTGATTTACCAACACCCATCGCGTTGGCAGCCTCGACCACAGAATAGTTTTGGTCAAGCTCCAGTTGGGTCGCTTCAAGTTTGAATTCAGCACTGAAAAGCCGCCTTATACGTTTTGCCATAATTGTCACCTATCTGTTTGTGAGGTGATGATATCCCCTCTGAGTTGGTGACCAAATTAACTATGCCACTACCCCCCAAAATAGACTGACCCCTTAGATCTCCAGACAGTTGGTATCACTTAAATTAGTGATAATCTTAATACTAGTTTTTAGACTAGTTCTTGGAGATAACATGATCGAGATATTAGGTCCTGAACGCAGAAAACGACATTCCCCACAAGAAAAAATGGCCATTGTTCAGCAAAGCTTTGAGTCAGGTATGAGTGTTTCCATAGTTGCTCGACAACATGGTGTCGCTGTAAGCCAGCTTTTCCTTTGTCGTAAACAGTATCAAGAAGGAAGCCTGACCGCGGTAACAGCAGGTGAACACGTTGTTCCTGCTTCTGAGCTCGCATCAGCAATAAAGCAAATTAAAGAGCTACAGCGGTTGCTCGGCAAAAAAACAATGGAAAATGAACTTCTTAAAGAAGCCGTCGAGTATGGCCGTGAAAAAAAGTGGATAGCGCTCGCGCCCTTATTACCCAAGGATGGAAAATAAGCTTAGTGAGCCGAACCTTATGTGTGTCACGAGCGCAGTTATACGTTCTAGCAAAACGAAAAAGTGATTGGAAAGATAAACGAGGCCGCCGCCCTCAAGATGATAGCGAGGCGCTTGCTCGTATACACAACGTAATTGATAAGCTCCCTACGTATGGCTATCGGCGTGTCTGGGCGATGTTACGTCGGCAATCTGAGCATGAAAATATCGCAATGATTAATGCCAAACGTGTTTACCGTATGATGAAGCAATCCGCATTATTGTTGGAGCGTAAACCAGCAATCCCGGTCTCGAAACGAGCTCATACAGGAAAAGTGGCGGTAAATGAAAGCAACCAACGTTGGTGTTCAGATGGTTTTGAGTTCCGATGTGATAATGGTGAAAAACTGCGCGTCACGTTCGCTTTAGACTGTTGTGATCGCGAAGCCCTGCATTGGGCGGCTAGCTCGGGAGGCTTCAACAGTGAAACCGTGCAAGATGTCATGATGGGCGCAGTGGAGCATCGCTTCGGTAACGGGTTACCGACAAAGTCAGTAGAGTGGTTGACCGATAATGGTTCAGCATATCGAGCCCATGAAACGCGGTGGTTCGCTAAACAAGTTGGATTATCCCCTAGACATACGGCGGTACGTAGTCCACAAAGTAACGGTATTGCAGAAAGCTTTGTAAAAATCATGAAGCGAGACTACATAAGTTTAATGCCAAAACCTAATGGATTAACGGCAGTAAAGAATCTAGCGGCAGCCTTCGAGCATTACAATGAATGGCATCCTCACAGTGCACTGGGTTATCGTTCTCCGCGAGAGTATCTGCGGCGTCGAACTCATAATGAAATAAGTGATAAAAAGTGTCTGGAAATATAGGGTCAAATACACAAAATAAAATTCCCCCTGAAACCACTGTATATTATATGCAAGTACACCATCAGTTTTGCTGCCAGCCAGCGCCCCATTTTTATACCATTATTGGCAGCCATTGACACAATACTGCGCACGCCGGCTGAACCATGACTGGTATTATGATATTCCAGCACCTGACTGCGCAGAGATAGTCGTTCAGCATCTGGTCCGGCAGGACGCTTCTGCTGATACTGGTAGCTGCTGCGGTGAACCCCGAACTCGCGACAAAGAACTGCCACGGGATAACGCGCTCTGAGTTTTCCTATTACCGAGAATTGTTCAGGGAGTCTGACATTAAGAGCTCGGTAGCCTTTTTTAGAATATCGTTTTCCATTTCAATACGTTATACTTTTTTCTTTAGCTCACGTATATCAATTTGCTCCGGCATGATGGGCGACGCTTTCGGTGTTTTGCCTGCCTGTTCATCCCGCAACTGCTTTACCCATCGGGTCATAGTGGAAAGCCCGACATTCATGGCGTTTGCCGCATCAGCAACGGTATAATTTTGGTCAACAACCAACTGAGCCGATTCCCGTTTAAATTCTGCACTGAAACTTCGTCTTCTCATCAGATCACCTGTAATGTTTTGAGGTGAGCATATCACTTCTGTTCAGGTGACCAAATTCATTAAACCACTTCAAAGACTCATTTAAAGGTGGTGGGATAGGTGCATATGTAGTTAATCGTAAACCTGTAAAACATCAATTAATTGGTGAGGGAAGTATAATATTTAACGTTATTACTAATAAACCTGCTAGCAAATCAACTTTCTCTGTACCAATAGGGAGGCTAAGGATTGATGCGGGAATAGTAGGAGAGCCTTCTAAGAGATGCTTATCTTGAGATTTTTTAGGCCTCATTTTTTCAATATTCCAATCGCATAGCTTTAGGTAAAGTGCATTTAGTGAACAGAGCTTTCGGTTTGTAATCCGCTTTGAGTAGAGAAAGGTTCCTCTTTATTATTTTATTAAACAGTGCCGAAAAATCTGGGATCCCGGCATAGAATTTCATTTAAACTCCCCAGAACATAAGATTAATGGCATTTTTTATGATATCTGCATCAGTGCAGATATCAGCAGTGACGTTCCCCATCATGGTTTCAGACACACTGGTTAGCTCGGTGGTCATTACACGGTAGTCATTACCATTAATGTTGACTACTGGAAATAAGGAATGGCTTACTTTTTCTGACAGGTTATGGGATTCAATTAACGGGATAACCATACGGCGGCCTGGTGTATCAACTATGTCGCTCTGTACATCAACTAACATTTTATAATGGCTTACTCGTTTATATTCATAAACAATGAATTGCATATCACCAGTTCCTGTTTTCATCTGCAAAGGAGCCATATTGCGCAATAAAATTTGCAACTTCCTGCATACCTTCGCGGTTATCAGCTTTCCACCGTTCACGCTTTAACTTATCAGCTTCTTTACGCATAGCATCATTGACGATGCCTGAAATATTTATGCCTGAAGCACTAAGAAGCTGATAATTTTCTTTGTCTACAGTAACACTGATTCTATGTTTCATAAGTATGCCCTCATAGTATGTATTTGCACTATATACTTATGGTGAAGTAAATAAAAGTAGAAAAGTAATCGTATTAAATTAATATACGAAAATGTTCGGTTTTGTACATGGGGGAATAATTGTGTCCGAAAATGATATTAATTTATTTCGTACACATGCTATTATTCGGACATCTATTTCGGATGGATAATCACGTTATGTCACGAATTTTTGCTTATTGTCGGGTTTCGACGTTGGAACAAAATATAGAAAACCAAAAAAGGGAAATTGAATCGGCAGGTTTTAAGATAGAACCTTATCGAATTATTGAAGAGCATATTAGCGGATCTGTTGCTGCCAGTGACCGACCTGGATTTTCACGTCTGCTGGATAGAATGGAGTATGGTGATGTCCTGATTGTGACTAAGTTAGATCGCCTTGGTCGCAATGCAATTGATATTCGGAAAACTGTCGAAAAACTATCAGAGCTAAATATCAAAGTTCATTGTTTAGCGCTCGGAGGTGTAGATCTGACAAGTCCTGCGGGGAAAATGACGATGCAAGTGATTTCTGCCGTTGCTGAATTTGAACGAGATCTGTTGATTGAACGGACTCATGCTGGGATTGTAAGAGCAAAACGTGAGGGGAAACGTTTTGGTCGCCCCCCTACTCTCAATGATGAACAAAAAAAGGTTGTGATAGCGCGTATTCAGAGCGGTGTCAGTATTAGTGCTATTGCTCGTGAATTTAATACGACAAGACAAACAATATTGAGAGTTAAAGAAAAAACAACAATAAAAAACACGTATTGAAGCAAGGTACTTAAGAGGAATAAGTGCTTGTTATTTTTTATTATACCTTGGCCTAAATACATTTTTATTAAAGAGTTCATTTACCTTCAATATAGTCATCTTAATATTGTTTTAATATTAAATTAAAGTTTGAATGATGTTTGATTAACTTGTTTTCATGTTAACTTGATGTTTTTTTTCCTTGGATTTGTAAGCCATAGTTTAAGGTATTTATACATGACATATTGATCCATGCGGCTCTGGATTGACCATTTTCTGCGGCGGCAGTGTCAATTTGTTGTATTAGTTCTGGTGTCATTGTTATAGTTATCTGATGTTTTTTGCCTTTAACAACCCCCTTTTTTTGTTCTGCTTTTCCATCTGGGGCTGCATTGATAAAACTTGTTGCTGCATCTTCGTTTAAAGTTGCTGTTGTACTATTTGTAGGTTTTTTTCTAAACTTTGATGTGGATGTCATAATTATCCTTGTTATATTTTGATTAATATTGTTTTCATATTAAAATGATATCATTTGGATGTCTATTTACTATTTGTATAGTATTGATATAAGTTTATTTAACTCTGTTATCGCTATCTTATCTCTACTCTTTAATTTTAATTCTTCGACGGTTCTACCGCTTCCTGCTGCATTTGCAAATGCTTTCCTTTGATAAATTACAGTATCAAGAACAGGAATATCATCTTGGTAGTCTTTCATCATTTCTATCATTTCTATATTGTCTGTTGAACGTGCGTGCGTATCACCTTTATTTAACAATGAGTAACAAATCAAATTATCTCTGATACTTCTAGCTTCTCTTATTAAGGCTACATTTGCATCCATTGCCCATGCTTCAAAACTACCTGGAGCAGAAGGAATAACTAAAATATCTGTAATTGTTAATGCTGCTCTCATTGCTGTTGAGTCCCGCCCTCCACACTCAATGATGACATCATCATAATTATCTTTTTGTAGCTGAACTTGGCTTCTTAGTACTGGGCCTTCTGGATAATGTGAACAAGCTATACCAGGTTCTATTCCATCTTCAGATCTAACCAAAATTGCGGTTTGGGATGAACCTTGTTTATCCCCGTCAACAAGCCAGACTTTTTTACCTTGCCTAGCTCTGGCCACGGCGATATTGACAGCCAACGTAGATTTACCTACCCCGCCCTTTGTATTCGCAATTGTTAATATCATAATGCATCCACTTTAATATTGATCTCATATTTAATAATAGAAGTATTGTAAATAAAGTCAAATGATTATTTTGATGTTGTTTTAATATTAAAACAATCTCAAAAAAGATGTTTGTTAATTGTATTTTAATGTTGATTTGGTTGTTTTTGAATGCTAGAGTTGGAAAATACTCAAAATGAGTTTCAGTAAAAGTTACTCATTTTGATAAAGGGAAAATATTAGCCAAATACTCAAATTTAGTGTTAATCAATTATTTCTAATACTCATTTTGAGTTGTACGAGAGGGTGTATGAAATTATATTGCGATGATGGTTCTACAAATGTGAAATTAGCATGGTTTGATAAACAAGAACTTCAAACCAAGTTATCAACGAATTCTTTTAAAAAAGGCTGGAAAATTGAAGGGTTAGGCGGGAAGGGGACTTTTAACTATGAATTAAATGGTCAAAAGTTCACTTATGATGAGGTGAGTGAGCAGGCGATTAGAACGACTCATATTGAGTATCAATATACAGATGCGAATGTGCTTGCTATCCACCATGCACTTTTAAGCAGTGGACTTGAACCTCAAGATGTCGATTTGGTTGTCACTTTACCTATCAGTGAGTTTTATACGGCTGATTGCCAAAAGAATGAATTGAATATCCAGCGTAAAATTGAAAACGTCCTCCGTCCCGTACAACTGAATAAAGGAACAACATTTACGATTAAGAATGTCGAAGTGATGCCTGAATCTTTACCTGCCGTGTTAACTCAGTTAGTGAATGATAATGTCGGTGAGTTTGAAAAATCACTGGTGATTGATTTAGGAGGAACAACACTGGATGTGGGCGTGATTGTGGGGCAGTTTGATGGTGTGAGTGCCATTCATGGTAACTCTGAAATTGGTGTCTCAATGGTCACTCAAGCTGCACTGAGCGCATTGAAAATGGCGTCCAGTGATACCAGTGCGCTTGTTGCGGATGAACTCATTAAGCAACGTCATAACGAGCAGTTTGTTCGCCAAATTGTCAATGATGAGTCTAAAACCCCATTAGTGTTAGAAACCATTGAATCTGCGATTAAACAATTAGGGGAACGCGTTGTTGATGAACTTAGCCAGTTTAAAAATGTGAATCGTATTTATCTGGTTGGCGGGGGGGCGTCTTTAATTGAGCCAGCAATTCGAAAGGCATGGCACCTTATTGATGATAAAATTACACTGTTAGACTCGCCCCAAACGGCACTAGTTGAAGCTATCGCCTATTTTAAAGAGGATTAACTCAATGAATCATGAGCGGAAAAAATTTACGTTATACCTTCATCCCGAAAACCCTGCTGATAAACAGGCTTTAGAGATTATTGAGTCTATACCTCGTTCTTCTAGGGGAGAGTTTTTCCGCCATGCGTTTATTTGCGGCACGGCATTACAACACCTTGATGCACGTTTGCCTGCATTATTGGCGACGTTATTTAATGATAAATTAACCGCAGAACAGCTTGTCACATTAATTTCGCAAACAACAGGGTGGAAGCCATCTCAAGCTGAAATACAGGCGGTTATTCAAGCGCTTGGTATGAATTCAAGACTAAGTGAAGACAATAGCCCCACTGAGATAAAAGCCAATCCACCTTTAGCGAAGGTGAAAAACAAATTATCAAAGTTAGTTTAAAAAATTCTCGGGATATTTGTGTAGCGTGAAAATATACAGTATATTGGGGCTGTGTATTTATACAGTGTTGGTGCGCTATGCAAATTCCCATTTTTGAAAGCCAAATTACCTGCGGCTTTCCAAGCCCAGCTCAAGACCACGTCGAGCGTCGTTTATCGCTCGATGCAGAACTGATCCGCTATCCTGAAAGTACCTATTTTCTTCGGGCATCAGGGGATTCAATGAAGGATGCGGGGATTTTTGACGGGGATTTGTTGGTCGTCGAAAGTCACCTGACAGCCCGTCATGGGGAAATAGTGGTCGCTGAATATGATGGTGAATTTACCTGTAAATACCTGCAAATCACACCGACTAAAGCGCTTATTCCTGCTAACAGACTATTTCCCGCTATTCCCATCAATGACAATATGGAAGTGATAATCTTCGGTGTCGTACGTTATGCCGTGCATACCTGTTGGTGAAAAAACATGTTTGCTCTCATCGATGTTAATTCAATGTATACCTCCTGTGAATCTGTTTTCCGCCCCGATTTAAAAGGAAAGCCGATTGTTTGCCTTTCCAATAATGATGGTTGTGTGATTGCGCGTTCGGCGGAGGCGAAACCTTATATCCATATGGGAGCCCCTTATTTTGAAATTAAGCAGATAATCAAACAAAGGCAAGTGGCTGTATTTTCTTCAAATTATCCCTTATATGCCGATTTTAGTAATCGGTTTATGACTGTAGTTTCCCAAATTGTGCCTCAAATTGAGGTATACAGCATTGACGAGTGCTTTTGTAATCTCACAGGCATGAATACATTGTATTCCTGGCATGAACTTGGCTATAAATTAAAAGAGGATGTATTCCGATGTGCGCATTTGCCTGTAGGGGTAGGGATTTCCAGTACCAAAACGTTAGCTAAGTTAGCAAACTACGCCGCCAAAACTTGGAAGAAAACAGGTGGAGTCGTCGATTTAAGTTCGTCTAGCCGTCAGAAAAAACTCATGAGATTAGTGCCTGTTGAAGAGGTTTGGGGGATTGGACATAAACTGGCTAAACGTCTAAATCAACATGGGATTAAACCGCTTTGGATTTAAGTCGATTGCCTACTTCCGAAGCTCGCAAGATGTATTCAGTGGTCTTAGAGCGAACCGTTCGGGAGCTGAACGGCGAATCCTGTCTTCAGTTGGAAGAAATCTCGCCCGCCAAACAACAAATTATTTGTTCCCGTTCATTTGGCCATAAAGTGATGGATTATGAGTTGGTGCGCCAGTCGGTGTGTGCATTTGCTGAACGTGCGACAGAAAAACTGCGTGAAGAAAAACAATTCTGTCGGTTAGTGACCTTGTGGGTGCAAAGTAGTCATTTTTCTCATCATGAACCACACTATTATCGACAAGAGACTCAAGCGCTCATTTATCCCACACAAGATACGCGCGAGATTATTCAGGCGGCTGTCTCTTTATTTGATCGACTTTGGCTCCAGAATGTGAAATACAGCAAAAGCAGCATATTGCTCAGTAAATTTTCCTCCTCAGGGCAAGTACAACTGAATTTATTTGAGAGTGGCTATCGTTTTCGCAAAAGTGATGAACTGATGCTGACGATTGACCAGATTAATCGCGGAAAAAGTGCTATCTGGTTTGCTGGTCAAGGGATGCAATTGCAATCTGCTTTATGGAAAATGAAACAGCAATTTCTTTCTCCTCGTTGGACAACCCAATTTTCAGATATCCCTATCGTAAAATGCTAATTAATGCTTGGTGGTTTTTTGAGCGTTACTATTATTCATTTATTAATCAGGATGTTAACGCTGTTATCAACATCGTTATTTAAAGTTATCCACTGATTTTGTGAATACGCCTATTTGAGTTTTGGGCATGCTGGCATTGAGCCAGTATTCATTAAGGTGCCGGATTGCCCCCATTTACACACAGTTGGCGCTGGTTCCCCGTACTCTCTCGTTCACGCGCCTTTTTGGGGGCGTTCACTGGCTCGCCAAATGTGGCAAATGGGGACAACCAGCTTGAAAGGTCAACGGCTACGCCTTTTTACGCCGACGCCTGGCGCAGATGGAAGTAAAGGGCTGTTCGGGTAACCCCGAACAGCCCTTTATCTTTTGATATTTGGTCATGGATAGCTAAGTTTCCTGAATGAAAACGATAGAACCGGTTAAACAAGATGAGGCTATTACTAATAGTACGATAATTTAAAGTTATTTTTTATAAAAAAACAAAAGGGTAATGCCCTTTTATTCAAGGTTGGGAGCATGTTCATATCTGCATAAAAAGAAAATAATCTCTTTTGGGTTCCTACGGCAGCTCGATGTCCTCGAGCTGTCGCCTGCACTTCAACGCCATTCGCTTCACGAATGGGTTTCCGCAGAGCCGCTTTGCGTCTCTGTCCTTCGGATAGCAAGCGAAACCTAAAACCCACGGCATTTGGTGCTGCGCACGGCCGTTAAGGACGCCACGCGTTGCGTGTCGGTCGAATTCATCCTTACCTATCGCTTTTATCTTTCCGTAAGTCCTTCCGCTAGGGCTTAAGCATAGCCTCAACTCGTCATCCAGCAAGTGTAAAGTGCACTCCAGCAAAATTCTTGTCGCTGCGCTTTCCAATAATTTTGCTTCCGCCCTTGCTTCCTTCCTCGTCTCAGCTATGCACGCCCTTGCCGCGAAAGAACTCACAGAGAGATGATTTAAAACTGGCAGGTAAACCAGGATGCCTTCGGAGAACGTCAACACCGCCGCTCCTGAATCTTCAGAAAGATGAGTTAAAAGCCAAAAACAAGGAGTATCAATATGAATTATCAAGTTTTATTTTCAGAAACCAATAAGAAGGGGACAACCGAGGAAGAATATGACGTTTATCATTTTGACTCAATTAACGCTTTTTTCACTTTTTTAAAAGCAACTAAATTCGCTGAAAAAATGAACACACGTTATCGCTATATTTTAACCGATGGGACAACACACTTTGATTTAACTTACCGCGAGTTAGTCAGTGCAAACCACATCAAACCCTTTAAACGCGCTATTCGCCAATATTGTTAACGCGAATGGCATCATCGACAAAAACACAAAAGGAGAAAGGTATGTATCAGGCATTAGAACAGAACGAAACCGACCATTACCAAGAAACCCAATGCTCGGAAATGATGTATTGGGTCGGACGTGAACAAGCAGCCAAAACTAAACCGACAGAAATCACCTTAGCGCAATTTATGGATGCATTATCCGTTATGCCACCGTTGGATTGGCAGGGGGATCACAAAACAGAGTCATTTAAGTTACAAGAAATGATTATTGGGAATGTGACCGATATTTTCGTCAAAGTGGACGAGCGTTATTTCACGTTTCGGGATGTCTCAACGTTATCTCACGCGCAAATTGTGTCGCGTGTACGTTGTGCTAGACTGCTGGCGCAACAATGAAAAAAGCAGGCTTTCGCCTGCTTAATCCGTGCCTTGAGTGACTTTAGCGTAGGAACTCAAGGCATATCATTAACTCAAAGGAGTAAATCTAATGAATGCAAATATGATGGCATATGATGCCAAACCTGTAAAGTCTGACGTGTCAAAACGTCGGGTCATCCGTCATGACTTGACGATAGATGAAATTCAGCCGTGTTACCGCGCTATGGCGCGGCATATCGATAAACAACTTAAACGAAAACAGTCTGTTCGTATCCCTGCCATGAATAACCATTGTTTGGGGCAACTCTTGCGCTGTTTGGAACTACGTAAATCGTGGATTTAAGTTAACACACAGCCCCCGTTGAGGGCTGTTTTGGAGTATCGATATGTCACAATTAAGTTTTTTTGATGTGGATTTAAGCCAATCCCCTGAAGAGCATCCCCTTATTTCAGCAACACAAGACCGACAATCACAATGCCAGCCCAAAAAACACAGCAAAGGACAGCGGCTTGCATCGGTCAATGCGTCATCAAATCGTGATTTTCATAAAGCATTTACGCAACTGTTTCACCAAACAGCACGCTATCATAGTCGCTCTGAGGTGTTTCGGGATTTTATTCACATTGCCACTATTTCATTAGAGAACAGTGTGAAACAGTGTCCTGAGTTAGAACAAACCTATTTTAAAGTGATTGCTCGTTATGAAAAAGAGGACTTAAACGCTTTCGCTAAGCTCCTCGCTATTTGTGTGAATGCGTTAGACCACCAAGCCACGGACTTTTTGGGCGAGCTATTCATGACATTAGAACTGGGGGATGGGCGTTGGGGGCAGTTTTTTACGCCGTTTCAGATGAGCCAGCTAATGGCTGAACTGATTCTTGGTGATTGCCGCTCTCACATTGAACAAAAGGGGTATATCTCGGTGTGTGAGCCCACGTGTGGCAAACGTTACATACCAAGTTTTAATCGCACACTATACATGTTTCAATGGTGACAAATTAGACTACTCTATGCTCAGAAGTAATTCCTTCCTGAACGGCATTGAGTCGTCGAAGGGGGAAATCAATGGCAAGCCTTGAGCAAATCAACTATCAGCCACATCGAGCAGAAATATCGGACGGCTCGTTACAGTGGGCTCCACTAAAAAGAAAACCGATCAAAAATCTTCCCCAAATAGTCTGGGAAGATAATTCAACCTGGGCAGAAGCAAATCTTTGGGTCCTGGATCAGGCAACATCATCAAAACGGGATCTGAAAACTGTTCGATCCAATATGTCTCACCTGCTTGCCTACGCAAAATGGCTAGAAGCAGAGTCAATCCAATGGTGGCATTTCCCAGAGCGAGAAAGTGAGCGTTGCCTTGTTCGCTTTCGTGGAGCACTTGTTGCCGCCAGAAATAATGGTGAGCTTGCTCCAAGCACTGCTTCGCAGAGGATGGCAGCAGTCATCCGTTTCTATAAATGGACACAATCGCGTCGATTAATTTCACCAGAATGGCCAATGTGGGAGCAGCGATTTGTTGGAATCAAATTAACCAATCCGTTTGGTCTCGAACAGCCCCATGCAGCACAGATTGTGTCGGTACTGAAAAAAGTATCCGGTAACCTGAACATCAAGAACCGCGATGACAAAGCCAAGGTTTCCCTGAACAAAGTGGTGTATCTGAGCCCCGAGTTCCAGGCGCTGTGGGATCGTATTAAATACAAAACTGCATTCCGCGTGGACTTTGATACCAATGCGCTGATCGATAAGTGCGCCGAAGAAATCAAAATCAACCTTCAGGTGGGCAAGGCTCGCTTCACTTACCGCAAGGCGAAGACTGAAATAGACCGTGGTGGAGTGCATACACAACAGGTTCAGGAAACAACCAGCGTGTACGAATCCCGAGCGTTTGATTTGCCAGATCTCATAACATACCTACAAAACGAGACCAATCTGACGCGCCGAACCATTGTTGCCATTATCAACAAAAGTGGTCGCCTGGAATCATTCAAGAACAATCCGCAGAAATTTATCGAGCAGGCCGCCAACATCATCAAAAGCCAGATGCACCTGTTTATCGTCGATGGCATCAAGTATCACAAAATTGGTGATGACCAATTCTATGCCCAGGAATTATTCCAACAGAACGAATTGTTTGGTTATCTGAAAGACAACATGATTAAGGCCGAAAAGTCCGTTTTTGACCATGTGGTTTACGACTCCGATATCGAGCTGGAATTTGCCTCGGCGTTCGAGTTAAACGACGATATTAAGCTCTACGCCAAGCTCCCCGGATGGTTCAAAATCGATACGCCATTGGGTGGATACAACCCCGACTGGGCAGTGTTGATTGATCAGGATGGGAAAGAAAAACTCTATTTTGTCGTCGAAACCAAGAGCACGCTTTTCTCGGTGGAACGACGTCCGGAGGAAAATGCCAAAATCAAATGTGGTTATGCACACTTTGAAGCACTGGGTGATGACGTGAAGTTTACGGTATCTAATTCGATGGATGAGTTTTCAAGCAGGTATGCGTGAGCATTGTTAATTCACAGTTTTTGAAATGAACGATTTTAAAAGGAAGTCAAAATGAAACTTGGGCTGGATCTGGAGAACTGTTATGGCATCAATAAACTGGTGCAGGAGTTAGACTTTACCAGAATTGATGGCGTTGACGGCGTGTGCTCTTTGTATGCGCCCAATGGAACATTGAAAACCTCTCTGGCCAAGACACTAAAGGACATTGAAGACGACAGGAAGTCAAAGGACGTTATCTTTCCTGAGCGAGCAACGAAACGAGTTGTTACTTTAGATGGCCAGCCAGTTGATGCTGGACAAATAATGGTCATTAATTCATACGACGAAAGTTATAGCTCCAAGCAGGTTTCCACGCTATTGGTTAATGAGGCCCTAAAGCGTGACTATGATGAAGCCCTAAAAGAAGTCGATGATAAAAGAGCCCTGCTAATAAAAGAGTTGGCAAAGTCATCAGGAAAGCAGAACAAAGCGATTCCGGAGTTGATCTGTGAAGCATTTGATCGGCCGGAAAAGGAGTTTCTTGACCTGTTGGCTGAATTGAAGCTTCAGGCTGCGCAAGATTATTCTAGTTTTGCCGAGTTTAAGTATGGAGATCTTTTTAATCCAAAGGTTCTGGATCTCGCTGCTACAGAGAGTTTCGAGCAGGAGTTGACTGGTTATGTGGAAACCTATGAAAAACTCATTAGCGAATCAGCGGTTTTGTCGAGGAGTTTCAATCACCAGAAAGCGGGAACTGTTTCTAAAAGCCTCTCCGATACAGGCTTCTTTGATGCATCTCATAGCGTCAATCTTTCAATTAATGGCCAAAAGCAAGAAGTAACTTCCAAAGACCGTTTAAATGAAATTCTGCAGGAAGAGCAGAATAAGGTTTTTCAGAATCCCGAACTGAAAGAAAAATTTAGCAAGGTCGATAAAAAGCTAACCACAAAAGAGACTCATGCCTTTCGAGATTTTATTTCAGAACACCAAGAGCTATTGCCGGAATATAAGGACGTAAAGGGCTTCAAGAAAAAGCTGATTACAGGCTATCTTCAATCACACCAATCAGTTTGGGATGACCTTGTCTCAACCTACAAGTCGAATCAGGAAAAAGTTAAATACATTATTGATCAAGCGAAGCAGCAGGAAACGATTTGGAAGGGCGTTGTCGATATATTCAACAAGCGATTTTCCGTTCCGTTCAAGCTTAGGGTGGACAATCAGGATGATGTCATTCTTAATAACGCTGCCCCATCTATCGAGTTTGACTTTGATGATGGTCGCGGTGGTCAGCAGCAGGTTAAACATGAAACCTTGCTTGATACTCTAAGCCAAGGCGAGAAACGTGCACTTTACATCCTGAATGTTCTTTTTGAAATTGAAGCTAAAAAGAACGCAGGCGCACCGATATTGATCGTCATAGACGATATTGCCGACTCCTTTGATTACAAAAATAAGTATGCAATCGTTGAGTACCTTCGTGATATTGCTCAGGTTACACATTTCTACCTTTTGATTCTTACGCATAACTTCGATTTTCATAGAATTGTAGGTGGTCGAATAATTGGAAGCAGAAATCGCGTTGCGCGCAATAGGCGAATGCTGGCTACTAAGACATCGACGGAAATAAAACTTAATCCTGAAAAGTACCAGAATGATGTATTCGTCGCTTGGAAGCGAGATATGCATCAAAATGAGCATTACATGCTAGCCAGTATTCCATTTGTTAGAAACCTCGCTGAATACTGTGGGTACGATGCCCATTACTTAACACTGACATCACTGCTTCATCTAAAGGCAAATAGTCAAAACATCACGGTGCAGGAATTACAAGATATATATCGAGCTGTACTTGTAGATAAGCCTGCCTTGATCCTGCCAGATACTACATCACGTGTGATTGACAAGATATTTCAGAAGGCAGACGTATTATCAAGCGCTGCGCATGAGTCACCTGAGCTTGAATCCAAAGTTATTGTTGCAATGGCTATCCGGCTGAAAGCAGAGCAATTCATGATTGCCCAGATTAATGACCAAGCATTTGTAGATAGTATCGAATCTAATCAGACACGAGAGCTGTTTGATAAGTATGTTGAAATGCTTCCAGGTCACACAGGCATCATACGCTTACTGGATCAAGTAAATTTGATGACACCAGAAAACATACATTTGAACTCATTTATGTATGAGCCAATCCTTGATATGTCTGCTCATCGTCTTTATACCTTGTACAATGAGGTGAAACAGCTTGGAAACTAATGGCAACGTCTCATTCTGAAGTCAACAATAGAGATGACGTGCAGGATGACAAGGTGGTGACAAAATTACACAAATGTCACCACTTAGATTGGTAATCTATGGACAAATCGGAAATCGCCTACGATACAGAGAAATTCAGGCCTAAAGCCGTTGTCACCAGTGATGAATGTTACGGGTGGTGTGGCGCCGGTGGCATGGTGATTGCTTGTGCGAATGTACTGATAAATCAAGGCTATAATCCACAAAAGCACATGATAGCGGTGTGTACGGATATTGATGAGGTCGCAGCGAGAATGTGTTATCTGCAATTGGCGTTGTTGGGGGTTCCGGCGATAGTCAATATTGGTAATAGCTTAACCTTGGAAGTTCGTCAAACGCTGTATACGCCGATGCTGATGTTAAATCCCTTGCGCTTTAAATCCTTCTTACACGCTTAATTCTCAAGAGGGGGATTTCCTCTCTTTTTTTGCGCCCTGCGGTTTTCTCCTGGCATCGAACCAGGAGAAAACCGAACGCCCGTTATCCACATTACCCACAATCGGTGCGGGTTCCCCGTACACTCCCGTTCGCCCCACTGTTGAGGGTGGGGCTCACTGGCTCACCTCATGTGGATAATGTGGATAACGGGCTTTAAGGTCAACGGCAGCGCCTTTTTACGCTCACGCGTGGCGCAAATGGCAGGTAGGCAAGCTCCCTTTGGGAGCTGCGCCTGATTGACCGCTTAACCTTGTTAAGCTCAAAGGGCGACTTGCGGTTCGACGGTCTCACCGCAAGTCGGGGCTCGTCATTTTCAGCTACTGTGTTGTTCCTCTTTCGTCAAGTCCCTCCGCTCGAGCTTAAACATAGATTCCACTCGTCATCCAGCAAGCGTAAAGTGCACTCCAGCAAAATTCTTGCCGCTGCGCTTTCCAACAATTTTGCCTCCGCCCTTGCTTCCTTCCTCATTTCATCTATGTACGCCCTTTGCAGCGGAGGAACTCAACGAAAGAAATCATTAACACAGAGGAGGTCTCAAAAATGTCATCACATCAAAACCTTGCAGCTCCAGAATCTAACGAAAGAAAGGGAAAAGACGAAACTGTCATTACGGCTATAACGGTGAAAACGCCGCAAGCTCGCTTAAGGTTTTTACCTGCCAAGTTGGGAAGGTATTATCTTGTCTTTGAAAATGCGATTTATCACTGGATGAATCGACATGCCGTTACTTATCACGGCGGGTACTGGGAATTTTATCAACTGTCGAATGGTGGCTTTTATTTGCAACCGCCAAAAAACTATATGCTTAACTCCCCAAATGGTTTTTGTGGGGAAGTGAACGCTCAAGAAGCGGGGATTATTGTCTGTTTAATCCTGTTAAGTCATTTTTCATTTATCACTCATGAAAAAGGACATCAGGAAGATTGTGAGCGTATTTCTGCTTGTTTTCATCAATTGTGAGATTTTGTTTTAACATTATCCCTTGAATCACAAACCAAAATATTCAACGCGATTGATTAATCAATTCCTGCGCAAGCCTTTGGCTTGCGCTTAATTACATGTCGGGGATCTATTTGTGCGTAGTCAATAAATAACAAATATTATCTATGAAATAATGAATATTGCCAGTATCACATTCTTGTAGAGAAAAAACGAAAACAAGAGGCCAATATATTGAATAAGGCTGAATCGCTATTTTTATCTAAATCCTTTTCAGTGTGATAAATCAAACACTTCAAACTATTTATCGATTCATGTAGTTTCGTTTGTAAGAGGGATGTAACTTGAAATAATAGTCGAGTGGATTTAAAAAGAAATATTCTAATATTTAACTTCTTAATTTTAACTGATCATCATGGTTCTTGTTATCTTTATTCGATAGATGAAGAAGTGGGTTACATGGTTAATAAGCATGAAGTCTATCAATCTTATTTTGTTTATGGTGGTGTTAATTGCGTTTTTTTATCACGAACTTTAACGTTATTGAAAATGTTATTCCATATCACGTTGAATATATTTTCATTGAAAATACTATGTAATAAAAAAGTTTTTTATCGGTAAAAAGAAAGTTTGTTTGTGGGGAGGGTAGGTGTTTAGTCGATGTCTTTGAATAGTGAGGTCGTTTATCGGTAAATGATCTGTTTATTATTAAAAAGGGAACGCGCTCGAAAGCGCGTTTTTTTGATATTAATACACATGCACCAATTAATATCAGAGGTCATTATAATGGATTAATGAAAATAAACAATATCACGATGACTTCTTTTTTAACGCCAGATAAATATGATAGACTTCGTTAGCATACTTGTATCTTTTTTGTTCTTGTTTAATCGTTTTTTTAATCCCGCATTATATGCTCCAAAACCTTACAAAACATCACCTTGTATTTTTATAAACTTTGCTAGATAGTAAGCACCGGTATAAATATTTAGACAGGGATCATCTCTTAATTGTTGTTCTGTAATACCAAATCGAGCCAATTCATTAAAATTCTGTGAATGAATTTGCATTAATCCAATAGCATAACTAGATGGAGATACGTAATTAATCGCATTTGGCTTAAATGCACTTTCTCGATAAGCGATCGCCCGTAATAAGTCAGCATCCAATTGATAGTCTCTTGCGGCATTATTGAAGCAATCTTTGGCAAAGATAGTGGATGTATAAAGCATAAGTATCGTTATTATCCATTTTTGCATAATGGTCGAACCTATTGTTATTTTGTTTCGTGCTAACACGAGCGGGATTTTTATTTAAAATTCGGAATACATTTTATTTCGAGCCTACACAAACGCCAAGCATTAAATTGCGCTCCTCAGAAGAAAAGATTTCACACCCCACGCAAAATTTCATTTTGCAAGAATTTACTGTTAAATCATGGTGTTAATTAAATGTAAATGCGTAGAAATTTTAAAACTCTTTGTGTTAAGTGCTAAAAGAGTGCTTAAATGTGGCTAAGTTAGTGCTGTTTTGTGGCTATCTTGTGGCTAAGTAAATTAAAACAATAAGCTATGAATCACGGTGCTTTATCTGTGCCGTGAAATAAGCACTGAGTGAGTGCTGAAAATATTTAGAATTAGCACTTCTAAAGCACTAAAAATATGATACTATCGATTTTTATAGGCACTCAATTAGCACTCAAATAAATAGGTTAAATAAATGGCAAGACAAAACGTATATATGTCACAAAAAGTTTATGATGCAATTAGAACTATTGTTGATGAACGGCGAGCAGATGGCGCAAGCCATGCAGACGCAAATATGTCGAGCGTCTGTTCAGAAATGCTGGATATTGGCGTTCGTGTCACGATGAATTTAAAAAAGAAGGCTGATGAAACAGATGATGAAGGAATGACATGGGAAGAGCTTTATAAAAAGCAAATGTTAGAGGACTCAGCAAAAACACGACAGTGTATTCAAATGATTTTTCAGATGTTATTTAATATTAATGAAATAAAAGAAGATAGTCGTTATGATTTTAGAGAAGGAATTGCAGAGATGAAAAAGGAAACTGAAAGGCTGGTAGAACAATTTTTTAATATTAATGATAAGTGATATTATTTATGAAAATATTTACATAAAATCCCATAGTGCATGCTCCTTTGATTGACAGTAATATCTACTCATCGAGTTGTATCCCTAATGCCAATATAACAAAAAATCTAGGTATGGTTAAAATAGTCATATCTGAAAATTGGGATAAATTCAAAAATGAAGATGAAGTAGCAAAGGTAGAGCTAATAACTCTAACTCAAGAAAAAGGAGGGAATGCAATAATTAATTTCAAATACGAAACCGGGTCATTTCAAAGAACAGGAAGTGGTAGCGTTTCAAGTTATATAATTGCATATGGAAATGCGGTTTTTATTGAATATAACGATTGATTTTATCTGTAAATATAGGTATATTTATCTTAAGTAATTTTAATTGCTCGATTAAAATTTAAGAATCGCCCAATAAAGGAGTTGAGACCTCCCTTATTGAGCTAAACACATAACCTAGACTCAAGGAGATGGTTACATGTCTACTCATGATCCTATTGATCTCGATGCGATAAAACAAGCGGTTTTTCGAGAATACCTACCTGATTTTTTAAATAGCGTATATTTTTGGTTGATTCTTGACCAAAGTGGTCAAGTTCTATCCTGTAGCTCTCCTGAAAAGCTTCATTCAATTCTAAACTCACTGAAAATTCCTAAAAAAGAAAAGCGTTTTAATATTTCATCGATTGAATTAGTTAAGCATCAGTTATATCCAATTGCTATTGCAATGGATGTTATTGACCTTGTATTTTCTCATGAAGGTAATATTATTAATTTGAAAATATATGATTACATGGAAAATACCAATATTAAATTTAGAGTTTTCAATTCTGAATTCTTTATAAGAAAAGATAGTTTTTATAATCAACTGGATTTTTTATCTTCAATAAAAAGATTAAAAGAGATAAACCCCTTGGAATTACTAACTAGTACTGAATGGACTGTTGCATGGCTAGTTATTCACGGATTAACTAATCCAGAAGTTGCTAAAATAATGAAACGAAGTAATGAAACTATAAAAGAACATGTTAGTAGAATACTTGGTGCAAGTAGATTGCGTGTTTTTAATCGTTATTTATTATCAGATATTGCGTTTCAACTTAATTGGGACTGTTTTGTTCCATTATCTATTTTAGAAAAATACCAGGAGAATACCCCCCGAGTCGGGTGGTTTACAGACTAATTTTTTTATATATGATAATTTCATGGTTAAGAGAAATGAGGATTCCATGAAAGAAAAAGAATATAAGGCGGTCACAATAAGTGTACCGATTAGTGCTGAAACAAATCGTTTATTAACTAAATCCGCTAAGCGCGCACGACGTTCTAAAAAAGTCGAAGCAGTTATACGATTATCAGATCATTTACGACTTGTTGAACATATTGAAGGAAATTACCAAGAGTTATTAATTAAATATTAATTTACTCTATTACTGAGTTTATTCCATTTTGGTTTTTATTTTTGTTGATTACACACAGCAATGGGATCGCTTTGCCTAAAAAATGGCAGTGTACACCTGGGGCGGTAGCTTTACCCAAAGCCAGGGAAAATTACCGCGTTTTATTTCTTACTTTTTATATGTGTTATTTACACATTAATTAAGTAGGGAATAAAGCGAGCTAATAAGCTCTTATTAAGGTAGATAATTATTTATTTACGTCACCATTGGCATTTATTTTATTAAAAAGGAAAGACTATGAGTCAAATTGCTATTGATTCACCGGTAACCAAGCGCAAGGGGATCTTCTCGCGTGCATGGAGCGCCTTAAATACGAAAGCGGCAAAATCCCTCTATAAATATGTGGCTGCACCCTTAGTGTTATGGATGGCTGCACGTGGTTTCGCGCAAGCGGCTGATTTAGCCAAAGAAGGTGTACAGGACGCAGGGGATACGTTTGGTAGTGGTTCCTCCGTGATGTATTACATCATGATCGCCGAAGCGATTTTGATTTTCCTGGCGTTCATGAAAACACAAAACCCCGCGTTATTACTGCTGATCCCGGTGTTCATCGTAGGGACTAAAATTGTGTTTGGTTTAATTGGTGGTGCGCCATCCGGTACACCGTAATAAAGGATAATTTTGATGGAAGATGAACGTGCAGCACGTTTTCTTTTTCCTCAGACATTATCCCAGCAAGGCGGTATTCTTCCCTTACCCAATGATGAAGCCGCCGTTCTCATAAGCCCCATGTTATGGGGCTTTTATGAAGGACAAGAAATGGCTGGTCTTGTGGCTGGCGCGTTGCTCTGGTATGCACTGAGGTATTTTAAAAAAGGGCGGGGCAGTCTCTGGTTACTGAACGCCTGTTATTGGTATTTACCCGCCTACTGTTTTAAAAGCATTTACAAAACTCTCCCTGAATCCGCGTTCAGACTCTATTTAAAGTAAGGAAGGAGGCTGCATGAAACTGAGCGCAGCAAAGTCCGCCACAAAATACACCTCGTTACTGTTTGTCTCTCTCACCTTTATGTTGGGCTTGAGTTTAACGGGCAATATTTTTGCGTGGCTACGATTAGATGATTTATTAAACAGTCGACAAGAAACATACATTCCGATGTTTTTCGACACCCCCTTTACCTTGACGCGTTCACACGCGGATGCGAACTACCTTGAGTCAGTGGCGCAGTCACTGATTTATCTGCGTTACAACGTCAGCCCTGAATCCGTGAAAGCCAATCACCAATCGCTACTGCGATATGTGAGTAAAGAGTCTCGCCCTGAAATGCAAGATGTCTTGGTCCTTGAGGCTAAAGAGGTGATTGCCAACAACGTGACGTCCGCATTTTACCTGTCAAAAATGGAAGTCTACCCCGTTGATGGCATTGTCGACATTCACGGTGAGCTGAAAACGTGGATTGGTAAGCGTGAAGCGTTGCCCGAGTCCAAAAAAGTTCGATTGCATGTGAAATATCAAAACGGCATAACCGAAGTCATCAGTTTCGAGGACATCATTGATGAAAACAAACCGTAACAAGGTGATGGGGACACTGTTAGCGTTGTTCATTAGCAGTGTTTTGCATCCCGCCAGTGCTGAACCTGTCGCCCAGCTTCCCACCAAAATTCCCGTGTCGCCGGATGCACAAGTGAAAGTGGAATTCAGTAACAGTGAACCCAATCTCTTGGTGGTGCCAGGGGACAGAGTGGTGGGTATCGATAGTGCGCAAGGGATGTTTATTAACGGTAATAATAAAGGCACTGCAGGGATTGCGAATGGTGGCGTCGTCTTAATGACGGCACAAACGACGCCGTTCACGTTTTATGTCAGAACTGCAGGGGGATTAACCGTTTCTGTCGTGGCGGTGCCGAAAAAACGCGATGGTCGTGTACTGCAATTGATATCCAACAAACCGGCACCACAGGTCGCAGCGAAACGCTGGGAGCGTTCATTACCGTACCCTCAAATGCTGATTGAACTGCACAAAGCTTTACTCAATGGTGAGCTGCCGAACGGGTTTGTTGAGGCGCCCGTGATTGCGATGCCTAACTTTCAGTTGCCGTCAGGGTATGCCGTTTCAGCCGATACCATGTGGAATGGGGGCGGTTTGCGGGTGTATCAGTTGCATGTACGTAATACCAGTTCTGTGGCAAAACCCCTGTCAGAGCGTTTATTCAATCAATCCGGTGTTCGTTCTGTGGTGATTTACCCTTACAGTGAAACCGTCTTGGCGGGGGCGACGGCGACTGTCTGGTTGACGGTGAGTAATGAGGTGGATAATGGCCAACATTAATGTGAAAGCAAAACGCAAACAGACAGTGATTTTTGTGTTACTCGCGCTGGGTTTATCGGGTGTCGGTGCGGCCGCGTGGTACATGAGCTTACCGCCTGCGCCCAAAAAATCGGTTTCACAACAAGCCAGATCCGCGCCGAACATGACTGGCGTAGTCTCTTCCACCTTTGATAAGAATGTCGGTAAATCTGCGATGGCAGATTTGCAGTCAACGGCATCCCAAGTGGATAAGAAGATGAAGCAGGTGGATGCGCGGATTGCGAAGCTAGAGCAGGAAAATAAAGCCTATCGCGACAAAATTGAGCAGCAGGATAAAGATTTAACGACATTGCAAGACCAATTAACGGACATGAGTAATGGGATGATCCACGGTGATAACGCATTACCGGCTCCTCAACCACAGTCATTGCCTGTCGGGCAAGTCCCCACATTAAATACGGGGGCGAATCAACTGATTATTCCGCCGCCAACCCAGTTTTATCCCGCAGGGCAATACCCTGTCGGGCAGCCCCAAATCAATATTAATCCTGCCTTGAAGCAAGATTTGGAATCCATGACCTTTGAGTATGAGGAAGACAACGTTCGCGTGGAACTGCCGCCGCTGCCTTATATTCCGTCAGGCAGTTTTGCCAAAGCGAGTGTCATTGAAGGGGCCGATGCAAATGCGTCGGTCACGGGAAACAGTAACCCTTCTCCGATGCAATTTCGTCTGATTGGTAAACTCATCATGCCGAATGATGAAGAATACGACCTGAGTGGTTGTGCGGTGACAGCGGGGGTGTATGGGGATATTTCCAGTGAGCGAGGATTAGTTCGCACCGATCGATTATCCTGCAAGTTGTTAGGGCATACCGTCGATATGCCGTTTAAAGGGCATGTGTCCTTTATGGGGAAAAATGGGATTAAAGGCGAACCCGTCATTCGCAATGGTCAATTGGTTGGGTATGCGTTTGCCGGCGGGTTTATTGATGCACTGGGTTCTGGGATTTCTCAAGTGGGTTCCACTTCTGTCGGGATGGGGGCCAGTAACACGACCTCGTTTGGTGATGTGGCGCGGGGCGGTGTCGGGGGCGGGGTGCAGCAGTCAGGCAAAATGGTGTCAGAGTATTTAATTAAACGGGCTGAACAATATCACCCTGTGATACCGATTGGCGCAGGGGTTGAAGTGACGGTCGTTTTCCAAGAAGGCTTTCAACTGAAGTTCATTGAAGAGATGAATAAAGCGAAAAAAGGTCATTCAGAGTCCCCCACGCTCAAAGAGTCCGTCAATAATGGCATTTCCGTTTCTAAACAGGCGCTTGAACGAATTTCACTGGGCGATGCCGTGCCTACAGGTGCATCACCACAATAAATTGTGAGGGTCAGGCCGTTCTGACCTTTTCATCCACCTTTCGCATTCAGGTCGTATTGATGAAAAAGCCAATCCAATTCTTAAAACTCAATCTGTCTATGCCGGTGTTGTCGATAACGTTATTGACCATTCTACCTGCATTGCTGTTTGTTTGTGTCAACGTCAGTTGGGATACGGTGCTCTTTTTACCCGTTTACAGCACCTTGAGTATTTGGGTTGTGCAAGTTTTGAATGCAGAACACCAGGGGCATTAACATCATGGCAAAATGGTATTTGTTGTATTGCAAAACAGGGCAAGATTTACGGGCGATTGAACACCTTGAACGTCAAGGTGTGAACTGTTTTTCTCCGCGTTATGAGGCGGAGAAAATGGTGAGAAACCGCAAACGGAAAGTGATGGAACCCTTATTTCCAAACTATTTATTTGTGAAGTTCGATTATGAATTTATTCACTTCTCAACCATTAACTCAACGCGGGGGGTAAATTACTTTGTGCGCTTTGGCAAATTACCGGTATTGGTTCCCGATGAAATTATTGCGTCACTGATGGTGCCGAACTTCATGAAAGAGGTGAGTGAGCAACTCCCGCAAAAAGGGGATGAAGTAGTCATCTATGATGGTGTTTATCAAGGTGTACGAGCCATTTACAGTGAACCGAATGGGGAAGCGCGTTCGGTATTACTGCTTAACATTCTCAACCGGGAAGTCCCTAAAATTGTCGATAACCGTAATTTCGAGACGATTAAATAATTATTTCAACACCATTACTACCTCATCGTATCATTTGTTACTTGGCTCATATCGAATTAATGCAACATCATGATCCTGAAACCTATGCACGATACAAAAGATTAATGCAGCAATTGGGGATTATGCCTCAGCCGTAGTCAAATTTCCTCGCAGTCATTCTTTTTTCAAACTCTGTATTCAATAAGGTTCATTTTATGAAAAAACTCCTAGTTCTAGGCGCATTAACCCTGCTCGCCGGTTGTACCGCGGGCATGAAAGATTCCTTTGATTGTAATGCCACTGCACAAGACAGCTGTATGACCATGGAAGAGGCTAATCAACGCGCCTCAGCGCAAACGTCCCCCCTTGGAAAATCGCAGACGTTAGGAGGAACAACGCAAAAGCGAGCAGAATTGCCGCGGTTAGCGCCGTTGGCAACCCCCATTGTGCCGATGACGATCACCGCACTGGCACGTCAGGTGAAACCGGTTGAGACCAAAAGTCCCGTTGCTCAGGCGTCGGTCTCATCCTCGGGTGCCTTTGCGCATTCTCAGCCGCCAGTGAAAAAAGTTGCCCCTTCCATGCCTATTATCACTGACACCTCAACACCGTGGGGGGCTTGGGGGGATATTGGCATGGCGCCACCTCAACGATTACCGACATCAACGGCCCGTTTATGGGTCGCTCCGTGGGTTGATGAGCACGATAATTTATATCAACCTGCCGTGGTGTCCTTTGTCGTCAAAGACGGTGAGTGGAGGGCGCAGTAACCATGAACGAAAAACGCAGTTTACTGGATAAGTTAGTCGCCCCGTTCTTACCTAATAAAAAAGAGATTGCCTTTGATGACGAACCGCAACCGTTGAGCCTGCAAGAAGCGCTATTAAAGAACCTCTTTACCAGTTGGCGTGATACTGATGGTAACAAACGCGCGGAAGAAGCTCTTGAGGACATGGATTACCCGTCGTTTTGTAGCATGTTGCCGTATCGTCATTACGATGAAAAATCGGGGTTATTTATCAATAAATCCACCATTGGCTTTGCCTTGGAGTGCACGCCGCTGATTGGGGCCAACGATAAAATAGTGGACGCGTTGGATTACTTTTTACGTAACAAGCTACCGCGCAAAATCCCGCTCACGGTGTTATTGCTGGGCAGTAAATGTGTGAGCAATCTTCTCGATTACGGGCTGAAGGACTTTGGGTGGCAGGGGGAGATGGCCTCTCAATTTAACCATATCACTCGCGCTTTCTATGAACGCGGTGCATTGCAAGGCTTTAATAATAAACTCGATTTGCCGTTATCGTTGCGTAATTATCGTTTGTTTATTATCTACGCGGAAGAGCACAAAAAAGCCGACGCCATTACCTTGCAAAAGGTCAATCAAACCCTGAGTGTGGTACAGCAATCACTGGCGGCGGCGGAACTGTATGCCAATCAGTTGAATGAAAAACAGTTACTGCAAGTGGTTCGTGAACTCAGTAACTTTAAGCATGACCAGATTGCCTTGCCGAGTGCCGAGGTTGACCCTTACGAATCCTTGAATGAGCAATGTGCAGACCGCTCTCTGACGTTGGAAATTCGACCCGATGCCATTCATCAGACACTATCGACCGCGCGAGGGCAAAAGAGTAAAACGCGCATTTTAAACTACATGCTGGAGAAAAACCCGACCCAGTTTGCCTTGTGGCAAGCGGGGGATAATCTTAGCAATTTGCTTGACCCCGCATCCACCGTTGCATGTCCCTTTGCCATCAGCATGACGGTGTATGTGGAAGATTTGGTCAAAACCCAGAATGAGGCAAAGAGTAAATTTGTCGCCAATAACGGGCGGGCCAACTCCAAGTACGTGAACTGGGTGCCAGGGGTGAAGAAAAAAGCCAAAGAGTGGGGGGAGTTACGTGAAGGATTGGACGCCAATCAAATTGCCTTAGCGCGTTTCAGTTACGGTATCACCTTATTTTGTGAGGATGATGATGACAAAGCGCTGAAAGCCGAAATGGCGTTAATGAACACCTACACTACCAATAAGTTAACCTTGTGTCCCCCGACGTTCATGCAACTGCGTAATTACCTCGCCATGTTCCCCTTTGTGATGCAAGAGGGGTTATGGGGGGACATGGTGCGCTCCGGTGGCACCTTGCGGGCGAAGACTTTTAATGTGGCCAATTTAATGCCCGTGGTGGCCGATAACCGAATTTGTCAAAGTGGTTTACCCATACCGTCGTACCGCCATCAGTTGTCCTACTTGGATATCTTTGATCAAACGTCGGGTCTCGGTAATGACAACTACAACATGGCGGTGTGCGGAACGTCGGGAGGCGGTAAATCGTTTTTAATTCAAGCGATGATCCGCCAAGTGTTGGACAGTGGGGGTTGGGCGTATGTGCTGGACATGGGGGATTCGTACAAAGAGTTATGCCGCAGTTTAGGTGGGGTCTATGTTGATGCTCGAGATCTGAAATTCAACCCGTTTGCTGGCGTGGTCAATATTAAGGAAGCGGCCGAAAGTATCCGTGACTTGTTATTAGTGCTCACCAACCCGTCAGGGGATATGGATGACACCTCTAAATCCATCTTACTGAATGCGGTGCAAGAGGTGTGGGAAGGTAAAGCGCCGAGTGGTCACAAAGGCAATGAGGTGCTGATTGATGATGTTCAAGCGTATCTTAAGGCCCAAATCGATGGCGCTTACTTTGATCCACAAAGTACGGTGCGCAATAAAATGCAAGAAATTGTGGTCTCCTTGCAGAAATACACCACCCAAGGGATTTACGGTGAGTATTTCAACAGTGATAAACCCGCACTGAATGAGCAGGTACGTTTTACGGTACTGGAAATGGGCGGCTTACAAAACAAGCCTGACCTGCTTGCCGCAGTCATGTTCTCGATGATGATCTTCATTGAACAGCGTATGTACCTTTCTCCGCGTAACGTGAAAAAAGTCGCCATTATCGATGAAGGCTGGAAATTGCTGGATAACAAAAGCAGCTTTGTCGGTGACTTTATTGAAGGCGGTTATCGTACCGCCCGTAAATACTACGGCGCGTACATTACCATCTCGCAAGGGATTGAAGACTTTGATGGGGACATGGCCAGTGCTGCTGCTAAGGCGGCGTGGAGTAACTCATCGTTCAAAATTATCTTGCGGCAAAACATGGAAGCCTTTCGAAAATACAACCAGAAAAACCCTGACCAGTTCAGCCCCGTGGAGCGTGCGGTAATCGAAGGTTTCCCGTCCGCCAAAGATGCGCATTTCAGTGCCTTTATGTTGCGAATTTCGGGACGTTCGTCGTATCACCGGCTCATTACCGACCCGATTAGTCGTGCCTTGTTCTCCACCGACGGTAAAGACTTTGAATTCCGTGAAGAAAAAGCCGCTGAAGGCTTGAGTCAACAAGCATCCTTATTGGCATTAGCTAATCATAAATTCCCGCAAGAAATGGAGAGGTTATCTCAATGGCAAATTCAAACACGGCATTAATCGAAAAGCCCGCCACGGCAATTTCACCTCGCCGCAAGCGTCGTCAACGCGAATGCCTAAAAGCGGTGTGCTTTTTTATGTTAATTGGACTGGGGCTCAGTGTCGCGGTGTCGGTGTTCGTGATGCGTACCTTATCCCCCGTCACGGTCACGTTCGATATGACCGATACCGTCAACCAATATCAGCAGCAAATGGCCCAGCAATTTAATGCCGAAAACCCGCTGAGTGAACAACAAATCGCGCAAGCGACACAGCGATTTCAGGTGGCGTTAAGTGAAAGCCTGTCTGAATACCAAGTGCAGCACCGCGCCCTGATTTTAGTGACGCCCGCCGTGGTGATGGGCGCGGACGATATTACCGTCGATATTCAGGCGGCGATAGCCAGCAAAATGGCGCAATAGGGGGGGGCATGAAGCGATTACGGCAATTCTCTCTTGCGCTCTTGCTGTGCGTTCCTTGCATTGGGGGGGCAAAGGATTTAGGCGTATGGGGTGATGTGTATCCCGTGCAAGAACAAAGTATGTTGTCGTTTATTCAAGGTCGCCTCAAGCAGTTGGAAGCGACAGGGGAAATGGCTCAAATGCAACACGATTTTAAGGAACGGGTGATTGAAAACACCTTGCGACCGCCCCCGGTTGAGGGATTATTGACAGACACACAGCCACATACCCTGTGGTATGACCCCACTTTTACGGTGCAAGGGGATTATGCCGATCACCAAGGAACCGTATTTGCCCGTCAGGGTGACCGGATTAATCCGCTAAGTCATGTCGGACTGGGGCAAACGCTTTATTTTCTCGATGCCGATGATCCACGCCAAGTGGCCTGGATGAAGGCACAAACCCCACCGACGCTGCGCTACAAAGTCATTCTGACGAACGGCAACATCAAAACCGCGACACAACAGCTCAATACGCGCATTTACTTTGACCAAGCGGGCAGCTTAACGCAGCAACTTGGTATCCGGTACATTCCTGCCGTGGTCACACAGGAAGGCGATAAGCTGAGAATTGTCTCTGCACCGATGCAGGAGGGGCGTTAATGAAAGCTTGGTTAACCAGTTTATGTTTATTCGGGAGTATTTTCCTGTCTCCCCCCGTGAAGGCAGATGCATTGTGTGAGGGGAATTTTGTCAATCCGATCACCGATATTTGTTGGGATTGTCTTTTTCCGATGACCATAGGGAAAGTGCCTGTGTTTCCAGGCATTGCCCCTGACACTGAAAATCCGTCCATGCCGATTCAAATTTGCCCGATGGGCATACTGTATCGCGTGGGATTGGCGATTGGCTATTGGGAGCCGTTTGCCATGACCGATGTGACACGGTCACCGTATTGCATGGTGAATCTGGGGGGCTTTAACCTCAATGTGGGGAAAGCGGGAGGTGGAAAAGGGACACAAGATGAGCCTGCAACCCAAGGGGCATTCTACCATGTGCATTGGTACAAATACCCGCTGACATATTGGTTGAATATCATCACGTCGGTGGGTTGCTTAGAGCGAGGTGATATGGATATCGCCTATTTATCGGAGCTAGACCCCTTGTGGAATGACAGCTCGTTATCCTCCATCATTGCCCCTGAAGCTTTTGTGTTTGCAAATCCCATCGCGCAAGGTGCGTGTGCGGCGGATGCGATTGCCAGCATTGGCAGTAAGCCGCTCAATGCCCTTTTTTGGTGTGCCGGCTCTCAGGGCAGTATGTATCCGTTTACGGGCTATACCTCGAATCAATTTAGTCCACAGGCCGCCTCCGTTTTATTGTCTGAACGCATGGCGTTCAAACTGCATCGGCAAGGGTTGGTGATGAACAGTGTCGGGAAAAATCAGGAAGTGTGTTACACGTACCCTTCTCCGATTATTCCCAAAGACCGCTATCGGTATCAAATGGTGAATATGCATCCTGATACCGCGCAGTGCCACCCGTTTGGTCGCTCGGTGATGCGTTGGCAAGCTGGCTATGCATCGCCCAACAGTCGCCAAAACTTTGGGTATCTCATCTGGCGTAAACGTAACTGCGTTTTCCTCTAACGCGAGGTTCTTATCATGAAATCCCTTTTATTTTTGTTCGCAAGCGTTCTGCTTGCGCCGACTTGTCATGCCTTAACGGATGACCAACAGTTCTTAGAATCTTTACGAGACCAAAGCGTGAGTGCGCTTGAAGGCGCTAGCGTATCACCGGATGATCAGGCGTTTTTAGAGACGTTGCGTGCGCAACCGTCTTCGGTGGTTGCACCGCAGAGTGAGCCTCAGCGACTGGATTTACCGTCGCCATCGATACCCACGCCACCGCCTGCGGCACAAGTTAACGGGATATCGGCAAAGAACCAAGCCTGGATCAACGACATTCTGGCGAAACAAAAACAGTCGCAACAAGAGGCTCAAAACGAGGCACAAGTAAAAGCGCAACAAGACAGTCCGTTTGTGTATTTTGTCTCGTTTTCCATTCCTGAAGCGGCACTCAAACAGATGTTACCGGAAGCCAATCGACTGAATATTCCCAGTGTCATTAATGGCTTAATCGATAATGACTTTCGAAAAACGGCCAGTACGGTGTTTGAATTGACCAAAGACAGCGGGGATGGCGGGGTGCAGATTGACCCTAACGTTTTTGCTCAGTATGGCATTACGCAAGTGCCTGCACTGGTGCTTCGGTGTGAGCAAGGGTTTGATGTGCTGTATGGCAACGTGCACCTTCGCACCGCGATTGAACGTATGGCGTCATCGGGCGATTGCCAGCAAGTGGCACAACAGTGGCTTCACGCCCAGGAGACGCCATGAATCTACGATTGATAGTACTCAGTTGCTTATTATTGACTGCCCTCAGTCCCGCTGCGGATGACTATAACGCGGGCTCGCAATTTGCCAGTGGGCTGAAAAATCAAGGGGCAAACACCCTCAGCAACACTAAACCGAATGAGATTATCCCCAATTATACCCCGAACCCGTCAGAGAGTGGGTATTACGGGGGCGTGACCTCGGGAGCCGCGTCGGGGTTGGAAAACGCGGGCATGAAAGCCATGACGGGATCGGATGCCGGTAAAACCACCACGGAAGTGATGAAACATCGCCCGCCTGACAAGTTGGATTTGGAGGCACCCTTTTTGAAAGCAGGGTTAGACATGCGCGATAAAGCCGAGTCGGAAAGTGGTCACATTACCGTGCCGTGTCAGGATGTGACGGTGGATAAAACGGAAATCACCACCCATCAATGCGAGCGTGTCCCCGCTGCCAGTTTAGCTTGTACGCGTACGGCCAAAATTACGTGGGAAGAGGTAGAAAGGTGGGAGACGCGTACCGTGACAATTTTGCCTCATCAATTTGTGTTTCGAAAAGGTGGAGGTAGTCGAAACAGCTATTTTACCTTTGAATTTCGTTCTCCGATAAGCGGGGTTATCCAAACAGGGACACTCAATATTTGGGTTCAAGATGGGACGTTGTTTAACCGGATAGGGGAGTTTATGAAGACGTCCATCAAGTTCTGGAAAAGTGAAATCAAAACACTGAATGCGCACGGAATAGAGCTGCAGGAAAATACGGTGGTGTCGAGCGGGCAATTTTCGGGGAGCGGTGCGTGGGCGGGTAAAATTACCGATGCAATAGTGGGCCGTTTTCAAGGTAGATCGGCAACGTTAACATTGACCTTGACGGTATTGGTGAAGACAAAAGTTCCATCGCCAAAAATTGAATGGGTAGAGCATTGCCCGTTTGATAAGTCTGAAGAAGTCAAAATTGAGAGCCAATGTACTGAAAAAGGCGGTACAAAAACGGTCACGGTGGGCGGTAAACAGTACGATGTGTACAGTGAGTGTTGGCAATACACCGATTATTACGCCAAGCAAGCGGCTGACAGAGGCAGTTGCGGGGAGTATATGGACAATCCGGCGTGTACAGTGGTCAAAACGGTGTGTACGGAATCAGTCGCTGGAACGTGTTTGCGTGAACAGGCGGTCTTTTCCTGTCAAAAAGGGTTGAGTGGTACGGGGAAAATGTGCGGCGTCGAACTCGTTTGTGCCAGTGGTGAGTGTGACCAAATTAAGAACGACAAGGCCAACAGCTTTCAAAAAGCGGTGTCGGCGTTAGCCGCGGTGGCCGCCGCCGGTGAAGATGTGGCCGAACTCAATGATGTGAATGTGAGAGCCTTTACCGGAAAGCGGACCACTTGCCGCAAAGCGGCGGCAGGATTTAATAACTGCTGTAAAAGTGGCGGGTGGGGAAGCGATGTCGGTTTGGCACATTGTGACAGCGAAGAAAAGGCGCTCGGTAAAGCCAAGCAGAGAAAGCTCACTGTGTATGTCGGGTCGTATTGTTCCAATAACGTATTGGGCGTGTGTCTTCAGAAAAAAGAAGCCTACTGTTTGTTTGATAGTAAGCTGGCCAAAATTGTGCAAGAGCAAGGGCGGGCGGGGCAGCTGCGTATTGGTTTCGGCAGTGCCAAAAACAGCGATTGTCGGGGCATTACCGTCGATGAATTGCAAGCGATTAATTTTGACCGTCTGAACTTTGCTGATTTTTATGCGGACTTGGAATCCGGCTCAACCATTCCGGCCGACCAAGAATTGATTGACCGTGTGAAAGACCAGATAGCCAATAGTCTTCAAGGGCAAGGAGGTCAATGATGAAATGGACAATCTGTTATCTCACGCTGGGATTATGGGTGTCATTTCCGATAGTCGCGGCTGAAGTATCCACACAGACTCATACCTATGTGGATGAACCGATTGTCGGGTGGCACTGGTATAACGAGCCTCAACCGGAAGACGAGGACGAGGAGCCGCCACCCGAGCAAATCCCAGTTGCCAGTTTGTCGCCGACTTTGCAGAAAAAAGTGATGCAAGCGTTGACCCAAGAGGCGTTAGATACAGCCATCATGCAGCCGTCAGCGGAAAATGCCGCGAAATACATGGCGCTACAGCGTTTTTGGTTAGACCAGTCTGGGTTGTTTGAGCGTTCAGTGAAAAAAGCGCTGCTACACACGCCTTCCCTGGATTACAACTTAGAGCACAGTCATTACAACAGTACCGTGCCGTTACAGCTGTCACAGTTACAAGGAAAAGAGCGGGCGGCCATTACCCAACTGTCTGCACAATACGGTTTATTTCTGTTCTATCGCGGTAATGATCCTTTGGACAATCAACTCGCCAGCGTGGTTGATCAGTTTGCAAAACAGCACGATATCACGCTCATTCCGGTGTCGGTTGACGGCGTTCGCAGTCAATATTTACCACAAACACGACCCGATACGGGGCAGGTTGCCAAAATGGGGATAACCCATTTTCCGGCGTTATTCTTGGTTGACCCGAAAAGTGAGCAATATCAACCGTTGGCGTATGGGTTTATGACACAAGATGCGTTGACCCGCCGGTTCTTAGAGATTGCCACTGACTTTACCCCTAATTATTAAGGAACACACAATGACTCAACCCACGTTTAAAGAACGCCTTATTGAGAACAGCTTAATTTATATCGGCATAACATTAATTTTTGCCTCCCTCATTTTTTACGGGTTGCTGCAGTATTTAGTGGCGATGCGCCAAGCCCTATTCAGTGAATCGACATTACAAACCCTGCAATTGATACAAGAAACGGGCATGGTGTTCATTTTTGCCTTGGGGGCGGCGTGCAGTTTGGCAGGCATGGTGTATGCCGTGGTGAAAGCCTGGCAGCGAATTAAAGCGCCCTCTGACTTTTCCGATGATGAGGTAAAACATTCATGAGAAAAGCCTTTCTATTAATCAGCTTATTGTGCTCAGCTGTCGTCAATGCCAGTGTGTTAGATGAGATTAAGGAACTTGAAGCCCATAAAGGTAGTAAGGTGATTGAGCAACCCTCTGTTATATCAGAAACGCCTGAACCTGTTGTTCCCATTACGCCAGAGGCGCGACCTTACCAACTCCCGAATGGCAAAGTGGTCAATTTGAATGATTATACCTTAGTACTGTTTATGCAATCACAATGTCCTTATTGCCACCAGTTTGACCCGCAGTTTGCCTTATTGTCTGCTCAAATGGGATTTAAGGTATTTCCTTATACTTTAGACGGACAGGGGGATATGGCCTTTCCCAATGCGATACCAGCCCCGCCAGAAGTGGTTCAAACATTTTTTGGAGGCGGATTGCAGGTGTTGACGCCGTCGGTTTTTTTAGTGGAGGTCAATACGTTAAAAACCTACCCACTGTTACAAGGACTCACGGATATGCAGGATGTAGTAAACCGTGTAAACAGTAACTTAATGTTAGCCACACAATGAATAAGGGAAAGTTGAAGGGTATTGCATGCCGTGTAATGCTAATGTAATATATTACACATTGTGTAATGTGGTGAATTCAATGATTAAATCGTTTAAACATAAAGGGTTGAAACAACTTTTTGAAAAGGGGAACACATCCGGTGTTCCAGCTCAAGATGCTGAACGGATCAACGACCGTTTACAAGCAATAGACACCGCTAACGATATTCGTGAATTAGACCGCCAAATTTACAAATTGCACCCACTGAAAGGTGACAGAGAAGGTTATTGGTCAATCACAGTGCGAGCGAATTGGCGCATTACTTTTCAATTCATCAATGGTGATGCTTACATCTTAAATTATGAGGATTATCACTAATGAGACAGTTTAAAATATCTCACCCAGGTGAAATTATTGCACGAGATTTGGCTGATATGGGGATCAGTGGTCGACGTTTTGCATTAAATATTGGTGTAACGCCAGCAACAGTTTCCCGTTTTTTATCAGGTAAAACGGCATTGACTCCCGCATTGGCAATCCGTATTGCTGCGGCATTAGGTAGTACGCCTGAATTTTGGTTACGTTTACAAAGTGCTTATGATTTACGCCAATTAGAAAATAAAATTGATACGTCCGATATTATCTTGTATGAAGAACCATCAGATAGCTCCGAAGGCATATCGAAACATTAAGGACGACCATAATAGCGTCGTTGTTCTCTTCTTTTTAATCTTTATTAATTAACCCACAATTCAATATAGTATGACAGGCTCCTTGTTTAATGAGCCTGTCAATAAATTCGTCTACATATTGGCAGTACAACAAAAAAGATATCTATTGACTGCTCCCCGCCCTAAAGGACGAGGATTCCCAATTCACAGAGTCCAATTTAAGCCGCGCTAAGCGATTTAGGAACCACTGACTCTCCAAGGGCTAACACTGCTAGACCAGCAGCTTTTATATTTCTGGCAGCGTTAAGATTTCGATTATATTCAGCCTCACACTCACGTTGCAGGACAATTTGTGCAAGTTATCCATTCGGCAATCAGCAATTTTTGCGTGGAGTTTTGCGAGTTTTAGTTTTACTTTAGCGCGGTTACTTGAGCTTTTTTTCTTTTTGCTCAATCTCCGCTGTAGCAGGGCTAAACGTTTTACATATTTCGCAGTGTGGCGGGGATTGCTAATTTTTAATCCGGTATCAATGACGAACAAATCTTTTAAATCAATATCAATGCCTTCTGTCTTTGTATCCTGTCAAGGACATGGTTGCCCTGTAGACTACTGGAAGCCCTATATTGCATTTATGTCTACAACAGAATACGCAGCGAGACTTGAAAAACTATTGCGGGAGGATATGGAGTCACCGTTACCCAAGCTTAATTAGGGATGGATGATTTTTCCGCTATCGAAACAATGATCATTGCGGAGTTTGGAACGATTATACCAATCAATTAATTCTTTTTTATTCGTTATCTCACGTTTTATCTCACTTTACTATTTCAATGCCAATACGCTAGCACCTAGCGGGTAATGGCGCTCAATGAGGTTTCATCATAATGACGTATTTATTCAACCGATTTCCTTTGCGGAAAGCGGCGATGCATTTTGCCTGTTTGGCGTGTTGGTGTCGGGTTCAACCAGGAGGTATTCGCGATGCGTAATCAGATGGTTGTCGGACTTTGTGTGTCACTGCTTGTTAATCCAATGACGATGGCCAGCGTGAACAGTGACATGAATAGTTTCTTTAATAAGTTAGGCTTTGAAGGGAATGCGACTGCAGCGCAGGCATGGCAAGGGCAAGCTGCAGGGTATGCCACAGGCGGAAACTTATTTCTGCGTAGCCAAGTGAAACAGTTACAAATTGCGTCATTTACACCGCCGTCAATTAATGCCGGTTGTGGCGGTATTGATGCTTACTTAGGGTCGTTCTCCCATATCAACAGTGAACAGCTCCAGCAATTTGTGAAGCAGTTAATGACGAACGGGGCGGGCTATTTCTTTGACTTAGCGCTGCAAACCACTGTACCCGAGTTGAAGTCAGCGAAAGATTTTTTGCAAAAAATGGCGTCCGATATTAACAGTACCAACATTTCATCGTGTCAGGCGGCACAAGGCATTATTGGCGGTCTATGGCCGACCAATACCGTGCAATCACAGAAAATTTGTCAAGATATTGCGGGCGAAACCAACATGTTTGCGGACTGGGCCGCTTCGCGCCAAGGTTGTACGGTTGGCGGTAAGATGAATGATGCGCTTAACCGCGCGCCGGAGAACATGAAAGACCAGGTCATGAAAAACAAAAATCTCATGTGGGAGATTTTAACCAAAAATGATTTTTTGAAAAATGACACGGAACTCAAAGAGTTGGTCATGAACTTAACCGGCACGTTGATTTTTGATGCGAAAGGCAATGTGAAGGCCCTAATCCCGAAAGTGAATCGCCAAGACATTATTAAAGCGTTGATGGAAGGGGGAACCATTACGTTAGAGGGATGCGTGTCGACCGTCGATTGTTTAGATATTCGCACGAAAAAAATCACCATTGACGCTAAAAATGGACTCAATGCGATGACGAAAACGATGGTTGAACAAATCCAAGGCAAGTTAAGCAGTGATACAGCGTTGTCAGCCAAAGAAAAAGGCTTTATTCAAAGTACCTCTATCCCCATTTTACGTTACCTCGTTGACCCAATGCAGCTCAATATTAAAGCCAGTTTATTGCCTGCACTCGCGGACTACATCGCTTACGACATTTTACTGCAGTATCTGCAGGAGCTCATCGACCAAGCGAAAGTCGCCATGGGTAGCCGTAACTACCCGGAAGAGCCGTTAAAAATCTTGCGTGAAAACGTGTCAGAAGCCTCACGCCAACTGGAGGCCCTACAGCAGATGGTCAATACCAAAGCCAATGTGTTGATTGAACTGGAGCGACAAATGAGTTTTTTACGTCAGCAAACCTCCAGTCAGTTGCAAGAGCGTTTTCAGCAGAACTACCGTTTCCACATCGTTAACCCAGAGCAAAAAGGATAGTTCCTATGGCCACCATTGATACAGTGTATGTCTTGGGCGGCGGTGAATACATGATGAATGTGTTCAATGGTGTTGCTGCCCTCATCGGTTCAGATAGTTGGACTTCTATGTACCGCATTGCGTTGACCTTATCCGGTGTTGCGGTGTTGGTCTCCTTTATGAAAGCTCATGACCCCAAAGAGTTACTCAAATTTGTGGCGATGATGGTGTTGATGTCGAGTATTTTATTGGTGCCAAAACACACGGTACATATTATTGACCGCGCCAATCCGACCGGAGTGTATTTGGTGGATAATGTCCCTGTGGGGTTGGCTGTACCTGCACGGTTTATTACGTCCATCGGCACCAGTTTAACGGAGGCGTATGAAACGGTATTTCATACGCCGGATGCCCTGACCTACAGTAAAACAGGAATGCTATTTGGTGCGGATTTGGTGGGGAACGTCAGCGATATTCTGTCCGTGGATGGCGATTTGGCTGAGTTGATGGGGCTTTACACCAAAAACTGCGTGATAGGCGATATTTTAATTAATCATAAGTATTCCTTCCAAGAGCTGATGAACAGCCGTGACCCCTATACCTTGATTTTTCAAAAGCCCAGCCCGCTTCGCGGCATTATTGTACCCAATGGTAACAGTGCGGCAGTGGGCGCCAATGGCGCAGCGCAAAGCGGTTTTTGGACCTGCGAGGATATGGCGCGGCGTGTCTTGATGCCGAAGCTGAATTTAGACACCACCACGGGCGGAAAAACCTGGAATTATACGGTAAAACAAATCTTTGGTGGCCGACCGGATGCGAATGTGCTGTATGCGTCGATGTTGGGAGACAGCTACAACTTTTATTACCAGGGCGGTGAAACTGCGAGTCAACTCATGCGTTCTTCTGTGGTAATGAATGCGCTAAAACAAGGTATCAGTGGCTACAGTGCGCAAAGTGGGGATACGGCCAGTTTGGTGAATTTGGCGTCAACATCATCGTACAACAAAATGCGGCTCAGTTGGGCGACGTCATCACAGGTCGCGGTGGCGTTTGTGCCAATACTCAACACCATTTTATTATCGTTGGTCATTGCGCTATTCCCTATTTTTATCTTATTGGCTGTCATTCATACGCTAACAGGGCGAATGTTGTTTAATTACATTATGTCGATTATCTACCTGCAATCTTGGCCACCGATGTTTGCCATATTGAACTACGCGACCAGCTTTTATTTGCGGGGCAAAACGGGCGGTATGGATTTTAATTTGGCAAACCAAGCCAGTATTCAGCAAATGCACAGTGACATTGGACTCATTGCCGGTTGGTTGTCCATTTCTATCCCGTTTATTGCCCTGGCAATAGTTAAAGGGTTAGGCCCTGCAATTGCACAAGCGGGGAACTACTTGGGGACGGCAATTAACAGCTCGGCGACCGCGACGTCGTCACAAGCGGCGGACGGCAACTGGTCATTCAATAATATGCAAACCGGTAATGTGTCTGGGAATAAATGGGACACCAATGCCAGCTTCCGTGACGGTCAAATGACGCGACAGTTATCGAGCGGGGCAACCAGCACGTTAACCAGTAACGGGCAAGAAGTGGTCGATACCAGCGGAGCAATGTCGCGCATGGCCGTGTCGATTAAGGGCAGTGATGCGATGGTGAGCTCACTCCAGCAAAGTGCGCGTCATGCCAAAGCGACGGCGGCAGCATCAATGAGCGCCTATCAAAGTTCGGTCAACTCGGCTTGGAATCAGGCTAGCCAATTTAGCAAACAGTATGGCAACAGCGCCACGGATTCGACGACAACGGACTCAGGTGTCAGTAGTTCGCAAACGGAAGGGTTCAAAAAGCTCATTAATGCCACGGAAACGCGGGCGAAAAATGACAATATCTCGAATGAAGAAGCTTTCTCGAAACTGGTTAGTGAGAATTTGGATGTGTCCAGCACAATAGGCGGAAAAGCCGAGGGCGGATTCTCTCTCCCTGTCATTGGGGGCGCTCAAGCATACACTGATGGTAATACCCGAGATACCGACAGTACACAAAGCAGTGTTCAAGAACGTGGCGCAAGACATAAGGATGCTCGAAGCGAAGCCAGTTCACAAACGACGCGTGACTTTAATGAAGCGTTGGACATGATCAACAACAGTAAACTGTCTGAAGGGACGAATCGACACGATAATCAGGCAAATTCTGAGGTGGAGCAATTTGGTGCGACATTAAATATTGCGAAGAATCAGTATGAACAGTATTCCCGCAGTACTACAGAAAGCCAAGAGTACAGCGATATGGCCAGCTTTGCACAAAACAACAGTGCGCAGATTGACCGTAACTTAGACCAAGAATTTGCTAGCTACGTGAGGCAAAAGGCCCCGAGTGACGCGGATGAAATTCTGGGTAACACCAGTGATATGCGGGTTGCAAAAGAGCGTGACGCCTTGGCACAATCGTTCGTTAAAGAACGGTTATTGCCGCAGTTGGAAAGCGATTATGCTCAAAATCGTGAGAAAATTGATGCCAAAGACGCGTCAATGTCGACAGGCCATATTCCATCATCCAGTGATTTAATCTCGGAATATCAGTCGAATGATAACCGCATTAAAACCATGAGTACGGATGCGGACATAAAACATGACACAGCTCAAACTGTGCAATCAAAAGAAGCGTTAAATAAAGAGAATATTGCTAATATTAAAGATAAGATTGAAAAAGGAAAAAATGATGTAAATCAGCGTAGAGATGATTTGGAAAATAATTATCATGATGAGATTAGAAAACAAGAAACAAAAATGATAGAGGAACAAGATAAAAAGAAAAAAGCAGGACTTATGGTCGATGATAGTCCAGTGGAAAAAAAGCCTGGCTCCAATGGCATTATGGATCCTAATGATTATTATAAAAAGAATAGTGATTGATAATATGGGTAAAATTAAAATGTATTAAATAAGGAATTAATATGTTGAGAAATTTCTTTGTGATTGCATTAACTTTTGTTTCATTTTTTTCCTATTCGGAAGTTAATGTTATAGGGTTAACAATTAATCAGGATACCAAAAGAACGGTTTCCGAAAAATACACAATAAAAAACAATGAATCTCAGTGGAGATGGGATTTAATTCCAAGTGAAATATTGATTGATGAAATTAAAAAAGCTGATGTTTCATTTGATGGAGAGACTCTAAAAGGTGTGTGGTTAACATTACCTAAAGATAAATTTGGTTTTTTTTATGAAATCCTCCGAAGTAAATATCCATTAGATGATGAAAGTATACCATTTGTAGGTGATAAATATGCCATTTTTGAAAAAGATAATGTTCTTATTTGGATTCAAGCAAAGCATATGTCATTTGATATGAGTGTTGTATATATGGATAAAAAATTCAAAGAAAAACTAGATAAGGATATTAACGAAACAAAACAAAAACATAAAAATAAAGTTATGAACCAATTATAAAACTAACGCGCTTCGCTTGTTAACATTCCGTTCCCCCAAATAATGAATTTTTCAGGGGAACGGAACGTTTCTTCTCAAGAGGTTCCCATGGCTGATGAAATTGATATCTCTCAAGCTGAGAGTGATTTTTTGCTGTCTTTACGACTGAGTCAACGTGCTCAGTATCAAGGTCAAAGTGCTGAGGCCTGTATGGAATGTGGTGAGCGTATTCCACTTGCTCGACGAATTGCACTACCAGGTGTGAAACACTGTGTTGGCTGTATTGAACGACAAGAGCTGTCTCGCACAAAATAATCAATAATTGAATTAATCCTGCCTAAGTTATACATCGACTTATAATTTGAGGTTTATATGAAAAAAACAACACGGAATAAAGTAGGGGTTGCTTTATCTTTATTTTTGGCGACCCAATTTTCTTTTGCTTCCACGTTGAGTGGAAAAAATGACGGATCGTTATGTTATCTTGCTCAACGAGATGTGATAGTTGGCTGTAGCCAATATGTTGTTGGTTATCAAAATCCGAGTCAATCCAATCAAAAAAACGTGAGTCAATATTTAAATCACATGGGTATTCTCTCTCCTAATTTAGATGTCATTCTTAACGAACTCAATAAAATGGATTCAAAAAAGATAAGGGTCGATATTTCTGAATATATTAAAATGAACAATTTGAGTCGAGCGCAAGGGATCATATTTTGCGCGCTTAAATCTAAACAGTCAGTCGATGATATATTAATGCAATAAAATCGATTTATTCATCTCTTCTTATTTATTCTCTATTCGTTATTTCGACGGAGTATTCTTATTATGAGTTCAACCAAGCATATTACGCAGGGTGGGCAGGTCTTTAGCTATATGCTGGGCATGTTCATGCAAGTGAATAAGCGAATATCCTTTTGGCTTATTCTATTCTTCTTACTTATTTTCCCTGTTATTTTTTATTTTAAAGTTCCCATTCAAGAAATGAAAAATGGGGGATTATATTGGTGGCTCTATTTTATGTCTGGCGGGGAACAAGCCCTTTATCGTGTGCCACCTATTTATGACGTCAGTTTTGATGGACAACTCTATCGTTTTACCTCCGAGGCCATTCTCAAAGACGATTACATGATCTATGCCGGGAATATTGTCTTACAAGAATTGGGCTTATCTGTTTTATGGGCCATTATTTTCGTCATTGGTTTGGCGTTTATTGTCTACCGTTTTTTACATCGTTTGGGGCAGCGCCAAGCTCATAATGATGTTATCGGCGGGCGAACCCTGACCGACGATGTTAAAGCGGTCCGAAATATGCTGCATGCCCGACGCGAAGCTTCGCCGATCACGTTTGATGGATTACCACTGAAACTGAACAGTGAAGTGCAAAATATCTTAATGCACGGCACACCCGGTTCAGGAAAATCCAATGCCATTAATAAGCTGTTAATTCAACTGCGTAAACGCGGTGACATGGTGATTGTGTTTGATAAAGGTTGTTCGTTGGTCAAAAAGCACTACAACGAAAATATCGACAAATTGCTCAATCCCCTGGATGACCGCTGTGAAAATTGGGATCTGTGGCGTGAATGCTTAACGACACCCGATTTTGACAGTATGGCGAATACACTCATCCCTCAAAGCACCTCCGAAGATCCCTTCTGGACTGGGTCTGCGCGAACCATTTTTACCGCCGTCGCCGCTAAGTTAGGGGGGGATTCGAATCGCAGTTATAACAAATTATTACGGACTTTATTAGCCATTGATTTAAAAACGTTACGTGCGTATGTGGCAGGCACGGAAGCCAGTAACTTGATGGAAGAGAAGGTCGAGAAAACCGCCATTTCTATCCGAGGTGTGTTGACGAACTACGTCAAAGCCCTGCGCTACCTTCAAGGGATTGAACGTAATGGCAAACAACCGTTTGCTATCCGTGAGTGGATGAAAAGTGTTAATGAGAAAAAAGAACGTCACGGGTGGCTGTGGATCACCAGTAATGCCCGTCAACATGAATCCTTAAAACCGCTGATTTCCATGTGGTTAGCCCAAGCCGCTAACTGTCTATTAGAAATGGGGGAAAACCCAGAGCGGCGAGTGTGGTTCATTTATGACGAGCTGGCCTCTTTGCATAAGTTGCCGGAGTTACCGCAAGTATTGTCAGAGGCCCGTAAGTTTGGTGGGTGTTTTACGCTGGGTTTTCAGAATAAACCGCAGTTGGACTACACCTACGGTCGGGATTATGCCGATGCCATGATGGATTTGCTCAATACCCGTTTTTTCTTTCGTTCACCGGATGAAAGTGTCGCGAAATGGGTGCGAGATCAACTCGGGCAAGAGCGGATCAGGCGATTTAATGAGCAATACAGCTACGGCAAAGAGACGGTGCGGGATGGGGTCTCGTTCAGTAAACAACAAGAAGACAGTGACTTAGTTAACTACTCAGATGTTCAGTCTTTACCCGATCTGACGTGTTATTTGACATTACCCGGTCAATACCCCGTTGTCAGGCAAGCCATGAGTTATGAAAAAATTAAGCCAGTCGCCGCTGAATTTACTCCGCGTAACATCAATGACAGTTTAGACCAAGAAATTGAAACGGAAATTGAGTTGCGACTGAAGCACGACACTTTACCCGCCAATGTGGGACGTTTTATTGATGGTCTCATTAGCGGCAAACCCGTTGACATTCCTACCGAAGTGAGTGCTACCACGACGGTAGAAAATGCGGTGTTGAACGACAGGATGCCTGAAGAGCTTTTACCCGCCATGCCCTCAGTCTCAGACACGTCATCGCCCAAAGTGGACTCCAGCGAGACACAAACCGATCCATTGACCAATATAAATAGCACGAGTGGTAGAGAGGTGGTGATGGAGGGACTCACTGTGAATACTGAAACGGGTGAGGTTTTAGGTGCCGCCGTCGAATCAGAAGAAAACCCCCAAGACCTGTATGAAAGCTATACGCGCATGCGACAGGAAGAAAAGGAAATTTTGGGGGATCCCCATGTAAAAAATGTGAGTTCTTCACCTGATTTAGAGCGTGAACACGATAACGGTTGGGGGAAATGGTAATGATGACAGTTGCACCGATTGCCAATAATGCGGCAAATTATTATACCCATGAAGACAATTATTATTTCCTTGGCAACCTTGAAGCCCGTTGGATGGGCGAAGGTGCGAAATCGCTTGGACTGGAAGGCGAAGTTACTAAAGACCAACTGGGGGAAATCCTGGAGGGGCGCTTACCCAATGGCCAAAGTCTAGAGCGCAGGGAAAACGGTAAAAACGTCCACCGCGAAGGGCAAGATTTAACGTTTTCGGCACCCAAAAGTGTTTCTGTATTAGGGTTAGTGCTAGGTGATAAGCGCATGATTGACGCGCACAATCATGCGGTCGAGGTTGCCCTAAAGGAAGTGGAGAGCCTCGCGTCAACGCGGGTGATGGTTGAAGGCAAAACCTCGCTGGAAATGACCAAAAACTTGGTTATCGTGGCATTTAACCATGATACATCCCGCGAGCACGACCCTTTAGTCCATACGCATGCCCTTGTGATGAACATGACCAAACACAATGGCGAGTGGCGCACGTTATCCAGTGATACACAGCAAAAAAGCGGCTTCAGTGAGGCTGTTTATGCATTGCAAGTGTCATTAGGGCAAATCTACCGCCATGCTTTACGTGAGCGCGTAGAAAGCTTTGGTATGCAAACTCATGAAACAGGAAAAAATGGGTTATGGGAAATCGTGGGTGTGCCCGTTGTGCCTTTTTCTCAACGCCATGCTCAAATTATGGATGCGGTGGGGCATGAAGCCTCACTCAAATCCCGTGATGTAGCGGCGCTCGATACTCGTCAAGCTAAAACAACCCCTGAAAAAAGTGAGTTATTAACCGACTGGTTTGACCGCTTGGATAAAAATGGCTTTGGTCCTGAAGAACGTAAAAAGTTTTATGCCGACGCAGAGCAGCGCATGGCTAAAGGGGATACGGGTTCCATGCCTCGGGAGATCCTGCCGGATATCACACGCGCTGTCACCGATGCCATCGCGCTACTCAGTGATAAGCAGCTCAGTATGAACTACAGCCAAGTGCTCGCTAAATCGCTTGGGGGATTGGAAGCTCGTGCGGGCATGATAGCGCAGGTGCGTGAGGCTATCGATGTGGCGATTGAACAGCGTCAACTTATCCCACTGGATGAGAAAAAAGGACTATTTACCTCGTCTATTCATTTGATGGACGAGCTGAAGCTACAACAAATTGCTACCGACATGAAGCAACATAACCGTACCATCAGTTTTCAGGCGCGGACAGAAACCCTCGCACCAGTCATGGAAAAAGTGGCAGATACGTTACCCAGTATTGCAATTGTCGCTAGTCAAGGACTCGGTAAAGCGCAACGAGACGGGGTATTAGACGGTGTCACGATGGCTCAATCACAGGGGCGTGACGTAGCGGTGATGACCCTTGATACGACTAGTCGTCAAGCCTTTGCCAATGATAAGCGTTTTGCTTATGTGCCGAAAATGACCCTGAGTGACAGTCAACCGCTTAAACCCAACAGTACCTTGTTGGTTGCCAATGCGGAAAAACTGTCATTGAAATCCGCCTTATCCCTACTTGAAAGCGCCCAATCTGCCAATGTGCAAGTGCTCATGATGGACAGTGGTGGGCGCAAAGGCACGGGAAACGTATTGGCGACGTTGCAAGATGCAGGAGTGCCACGTTTTCAAGGTGAGGCTTCAGCTGTCTTAACGGTGAAAACGGCACATATTCCCGATAAAAATCATCGTTATGCGGCACTGGCGGCGGATTATGCACAGCTGCACAGTGACATGAAACCCGTGGTCGCACAGGTCAGTGGCGTTCGTGAGCAAAAAATTGTCACCGACACCGTTCGGCAAACGCTCACCGAGCACGGCATGCTCAGTGAAAAAACGGTGACGGTGACACAGCTTAAGCCCGTGTGGCTCGACAGCTATTCACGCAAGCAAATCGACAGCTACCGTGAAGGCATGGTGATGGAGCGTTGGAATGCGGACAAAAAAGAGGTTGAACGCTACACCATTGACCGTGTGACGCCTGAAACCCGTTCGGTCACGTTGCTCGATGACCAAGGGCAAAAACAGGTGATGAAGCCACAGCAATTTGATGGCCAATGGAGTGCCTATCAGCGCCAAACGATGGACATCAAGCAAGGCGAGCGGTTAACGATACTGGCGAAGCAAAATAAACTCTCTGCACGTGACGCTGTCACGGTTTCCGGTTTTATGCCAAACGCCATCATGATTAATTTCAATGGGAAAACGCATCGTATTGATGTACGGGAGGGTGTCAAAGCCGATTATGGTTATGTTACCGCCCCAGGGCAACAGGCTAACGATACAGGGACGGTGTTATTGGCCGCATCTGCACGGGATACACAGCCGACCTTACTCAATACGGCGGCACGCAGTGGTGAGCATATTACCGTGTATACGCCACTGGATAAGATGGAAACCGAGCGTCGTTTATCGCGTTCTCCAGTCTATCAGCAAGCGCGTCAATTGGTTGGAGTAGAGGGGCAGGATGCGAAAGCCATTGAGCAAGCCGCTGATAATGCGGCACACGCGCTATGGTCTAAACCCGAAAAAGCCTTGCAACAAGGGATGGGGCTAGCGCAAGAGAGCCAGGTTTTTTTCTCGCGTATCGATGCGATTGCCAAAGCGTTGCCGTTACACGCCTCGCTCGACAGTCAATCGGTGGGAAACGCTTTTGACCGCTTAGTTTCCCAAAAAGCCATCATCCCCGTGAGCAGTGGCAAGGGGGCAGCCCAACAACATTATGTGGCCGCCAGTACGTGGGAGATGGAAAAACAAATTCTCACAACGATTTTAGCGGGTAAAGGTACACAAACACCGTTGATGGCGTCTGTGCCAGAGGCGCAACTGGACGGATTAACCTCGGGACAAAAAGCGGCAACTGAGCTGATTTTAGGCAGTCGTGACCAATTTGTCGGCATCCAAGGCTATGCTGGGGTAGGGAAAACCACGCAATTTACTGCCGTTCTCAAGGCGTTGGATACCCTCCCAGCAGCACAGCGACCGGAAGTGATAGGTCTTGCGCCTACTCACCGTGCCGTTGGGGAAATGGCCGATGTTGGTGTGAAATCGCAAACCTTGCATGCCTTTTTGATGGATGCGAATCAACGCCAACAACAAGGCGAAACGCTCGATTTTAAAAATACGCTATTTTTAGTCGATGAAAGCTCTATGGTCGGCAACCGAAATTTAAGTGAAGTTTTGCAGATCATCGCGCATGGAGGGGGGCGAGGCGTGCTCAGTGGGGATACGGCCCAGCTATTATCGGTGGACAGTGGAACGCCCTTTGCGCTTGCGCAAGAACGCTCAGTCCTTGATACCGCCATTATGAAAGAAATTGTTCGGCAAAGACCCGAACTTCGTCCGACCATTGAAGCCATTATAGCAGGCAATATTCAAACTGCTATTGACACGATGAATCGGGTGACACCGGATGTGGTTTCCCGTCGAGCGGGGGCGGAATTACCCGAACAGTCGGTGATAAATTCAGGTGACAAGGTCATTACACATATTCTCGATGACTATCGCGGGCGAACGGCTGAAGCGCAAAAAGAGACACTGATTGTGGTGCAAACCAACCGTGATAAAGATGAACTTAATCGCGGTATTCATCAAATCCTAGTCGAACAAGGGCAACTGCAAGGCGGGAGAAACGTACCAATCTTGGTGCGTGAAAGCACCCGCACCGAAGCCTTGCTCTCAACGGTTGGGATGGCGGCACATGTCGGTAAGATTGCGCTGATTCAAGAGCAGTATTATCGGATTGCGGTGACGGAGACGGGAGTGAGTGAGGGGGTTGTGACCCTGGTTGATGAAGAAGGTAAAGGGCATTTACTCTCGGCTTTTGAAAGTAGCTTACGGGATATCGGTATTTACCGCCAAGAAAGCCGTCATATCGCGGTTGGCGAGAAAATTAGCTTTACCCGTACCGACAAAGAGCGCGGACGCGTGATGAACAGTGACTGGACGGTCAGTGAAGTCAGCGAAAATGGGAAAATCACGATCACCAAGGGCGATGAGTCACGCGAGCTTGACCCGAATAGGGCATTGACTGACCAACACGTGGATTACGGCTATGCCGGTACGGCTCATAAAGCGCAAGGGACCAGCAGTCAGTTTGTCATCGTCCTTGGTGGCGTGGCAGGAGACCGACGCTCTCTGGCGACCTTGCGCGATGCATACGTGGCGTTATCTCGTACGAAAGCGCATGTGCAAACCTACAGTGATGATTTGGATAAATGGACCAAAGCCATCGAGAACCCAGGGAACCGGCAGACGGCGCATGATGTGCTATTGGCTGAACAAGACCGCGCCGCCAAAGTCGGTAATCAACTGTTTGACCATGCGAAACCGCTTAATGAGACAGCGATTGGTCGTGCATTAAGCCGCCAAATGGGATTGGGTGACACCCATGAAGGGAAGTTTGTTTACCCGTCCACTAAGTATCCCGAACCGCATGTCGCGTGGCCGGCTTACGATGTCCACGGTAAAGCTCAAGGTACGATGTTACAAGCGATTGAACTTGACGGTGATAAATTGCAAGGACTTCGAGCTGAAGGGCGTTTACTGGGGAGCGAACAGGCACAATTTATCGTGGTGAAACCCAGTCAAAACGGGAAAACCGTGATTGTGAACAGTTTGGATTCAGCCTTTGGGGCGATGGCGCAACAACCCGAACAAGGTGTAGTCGTACAACTCTATCCCGATGAACGTTTACACACGGCCATGATTGAGAAAATCACGCAAGGGGAAGTGGATAACGCCTATGCGAATCCGAATGCCACGCAAACCGATAAAGCAAACAGTGACCCGAAATCCCTGCAAACCCCCGAGGAGCAGGCGATGGATAAAGCCTTAAAAGAGGCTGAAGCTGCCCTGCGTCAACAAACCAGTAGTGAGTCTAAAACCCCTGAGCTTAACGAGGAGGAATTGAAACTGGTGATGGCTCAAGAGCGTGACAGCTTACTCAAAGGCGAACATGACTTCATGGAGGCGAAAGAGCGTGTCATTGAAAAGGCTGTACAGTTTGAGCGCCAACATCAGCAACAACAACGAGAGGCATTGCGTCAGCAAGAGCGTGAAATCGTGATGGAAAAATCTCGTGATCGTGAGTTTGGTGATTAAGTCTCTGTTATTTCTGTTTTAACCCGCATTGTCGGCGATTTCCGCCAGTTTCTTTTAGTTTTCTCTCGCGTCGAACCTCAAGTTTTATCATAAATTATTGTGAATAAATCGCGTCTTGACGTGAAGACGTTGCTTGGATGCGCATAGAATGCTAGATTAGCCGACAATTGATGTGGATTTTGTGGTCGCCACGCCGAAAGGTGGCAAGAGATGGGATGTAACACACAAAAATGTGCTGTGAACCCAAATAGAAAACCCCTGTAATCTTCTTCATTCTTGGCGGGACGAAAAGATTATCAGGGGTCATCAGAGTAATTCCGCAAGGGGTATGTTGTACTCCTTGAGGGGAGTATAGAATTATGCGCAACAAAATTCAACTCCTTCCGTACAACATAAGTGCGGAGAAACATGAATAATGCTACCTCAAATTCGGCAGTCCCTTGTTCCGTCGGTAAAATTCATCGGCATTATGCACCCAAATTTTTAGGGCAATTACCGAAATTAGTGCCGGTGCGTCGCTTTGCAGCCGCGTTAAAATGCCACGACTGGAACCGAAACCCCCATATTTACCAACTGCGTTATAGTCGAAAGCAGCGGATATCCGTGCGTTCAGAGCGTCGGGAAACCTTTGACGCGTTAGCGATGGCCATGATTGCCTATGCCGATTATAACCCTGAAAGCGACGCGCTGTTTGAAGTGATGTGCTCCGTGGAGAAGTTAGCGGAATTGTGCGGTCAACTGTATCGCTATGACAGTGGTCGTAAAAGTTACGATCCGATATTGCATGCGCTGCGTGACTGGGAACACGCTAACCTCATTGTGATTGACCGCGATTTTGATATCGAGGCCAAACAATACAAAGCGATGCGCATTTGGATTCGTCCGGAGTTTTTCCATGGACTCGGGTTTTCTGCATCGGAACTGCGCGAAGTCGTATCCAGCTTTAGCCGCTGGATGGAAAAACAGGGATTAAAAGAGAGCTACCAAAAACGCTACGCCCAACATGTTTTGCGGCTTGCCCGCGCGAACGTGGTGTCACTCGACACTAAGCATAAACTTCGCAACCTGCTCAACAAGCTCAAAACGCTCGTGGTTGGGAAAGATGAAGCGCTCAAACAAGAGAAGAAACATTTAGCCAAAGCCCTAAAGGAAAAGAAAGCGTTAGCCAAAAGTTTGGAAGCGCCAGAAAGCGCCGAACATGCTGCATGGCGTCGTTTCGAATCATGGAAGGTGACGCAGCCTATTGCGGCGGTCATGGCCTTTGAGCGGAAAATGAAAGCCTTGTATCCAAGTATTCAAGGGCAGGCTATCTATCTGCATTACTTGGAACACCTGCCGGACTCCTAATTCACCCCTTTAAATTTACCGCCTTGACTGGCGGTGGTCTCGTTCGCCCCAAATCTGTAGAGCTTGTTTTTTGAACAGAAAATTCGTTGATTCAATCTCTGCATTCATCTCAACGATGATAGCTCGACTATTTTTGTGTGATATTTACCCTATTAACTTCGAATGCATTTATTCTCTGCAATTAACTTCGAATCAGTTTGGTGTTTTATCGTTAAATTCGTTTTTAGATTCTGAACTAAACGTCCTTTTAAATAAAAGGAGTTGCGGCTCTGCTTTTTCAAGCCGCACACTCTAAAGAGACAAACCCAATAAAGCCTTCGCTTACACGCCATACATGGCGGTCGCTCAGATAATGGTGTCAGCATAGTGCCATTGCCCCCGTAAAGCTGGCCTATGGCCACCTTAACGCGCAGCTACAGCCGTTCATCGAGGCTACGCCTCTCGCCCGTCTCACTGCGTTTTCCAAAGGGTCAAATAAACAAAATAACGGTGTTAATTTTAATTGGCTCAACCAGGACGAGGGGCGGATTGGGGCATTAAACAGTGCGTAACCGCTAACGCGGGTCTCGACGGCCCTGACCTTAATCTGTTCTCTGTCACTCTATTTGCCGTCTACAGCCCTTCGGGCTGGGTGATTTTGGTGAAATTTCATGATAATCTGCTAGTAATACATTGATGATAAAAGCGATTTTGGTGTGAGGTTGAAATGGAACGCAAAACACTGACGTTAAAACGTCCGACGATAGAAAAAGAGTCGGAAAGTACTGAACTGGTTATTCAACGTCGCCGTAAACAGGTCGTGGTCAATACACAGCGTAAACCCCATAAACCCGCCAAAACAGTGCAACCGCAACCGTCTAAAAAAGTGCCCCCTCCGCCGGCGAAAAAACAGAAAGCGGTTGTCATCCGGTTAGAAAAAAAAGTGATCCCGCCGACGCCGCCAAAAAAACATCTCCCTTTAGAGGAAGCTATTTCGAATCTCTCAGCCTATTGGCCACAGCTTTTTCCCAATGGACAACTTCGACCGATGGCGGTTGGCACACGTGAAGCCTTATTTGCGGATAAAAAAGCTCGTGAGTTGCCGATTTCAACTAAAAAGCTGAAACGCAGCCTTGCGACCATTAGCCACAGTGTGAAATACCGCACCACGATTATGCCTGGCGCGGCACGTTATGATAAAGACGGTCAACCGAATGGCACTGTCACCGAGTTGGATGTCGCCGATACGTTGAAACGTATTCAAAAACTGGCTAAACAACAATCACGAATCGTATGACCAAGACTTCTAATTCCCCGATTACCGTTGAAGAAAAGAATCGTTGGCTGGGTAAATTAGCCTTTGCCGCTTTAGTCGCGCTTAAACTGGCCCAATGGGATGGAAAAGCGGCTCGAAACGCCCAATCTGAAAATCTTTTTCTGCTTCGTTGGCTACAAACAGCCCTGAAACAAAAACGGTTTCATCGCTGTGTCGTCCATGATTTTGAATGGCTTATCAACCTTGGTCAACAACGGTTAATGACCTCAAAACTGAAATCGCGGTTAGAATATCTGTGGCGTTCGTGTTGTTGTGATATTGCCTGCCAAAGTGATTTATTTCGCTTAACCTACGCGACTGAGCTGCTCAAAGATTTAGGGTGGAATAGTGTAGTACTCAGTGATGACCGTTGGCAAAAACTGATCACGAAAAAACCGATGCTAACCGGAACCACCACCTTCTATGTCACTCAGACTGCCTTAACCGCAGGGTTTAGTGATGATGGAAAACAGGTTAACTCGGTGAATTTTTGGGTGCTGGGTGATAAAGAACAATTTAGCGAGGTCATCAAACAACACCATCTTTGCGGCCAGTTCGATGAAAATTTACCACACTATACGTTGTTGCTATCTCGGTAGAAAATGAATGTTAGCTCCGATAATGTACATCCGTCAGAGGAGTTAAGTGTGTTTATTATTTTGATGACGACGCAAGTTATTGTGTTTTGCTTGATGTTATTTGTGTATCTGCATTCACGTCTTCATGGCGGGTCGGATAAATATCTAAACACGTTGGTCTTTTGTTTTATTTTATTAACCGTGACACTGATTATCATGCAATCGCCAGCTCCCCGATTATGGAATGAAATGTAAAGCCAGTCTGCTGAATGGTTTATCACTTAGACATGAATAAGTGTCAATTTTGTTGAATCACCTGACCGTTTGGTGAATAAGGTTAACATTTTACGTGATTTGATTGACATGATGACCTGGACGAAAAGGAATGTGATTTATTATTTATCGTCCATGAACTTACTAATTCATTGAAATCGTATGATTAAATTCATTAAATGTATGGGCGAAAAGGCAAATTGGGCTTAACGTGAACATTGAGCGTCGAAAAACGGACTGAAAATCGATTCTGCGTTATGATGTACAGTCTTTAGTGAGGAGTGAGTGATAGAATAATGAAACCTAAGCACACGCCGACGGCACATGATGCGGCTTTTAAAGGGTTTATGACGCAGGTTGACAGCGCAAAAGATTTTTTTGACATTCATCTGCCTGAGCATATTAAAGCGTTATGCGATTTCAGTACGCTGGCACTCACAAATTCCTCGTTTATAGACAAACAGCTGCGATCTCGATTATCCGATGTGCTCTATTCGGTGCAAACCACCGAAGGTGAAGGGTATATTTACCTTCTCGTCGAGCACCAGTCGACGCCCGATAAACTAATGGCCTGGAGACTTATGCACTATGCTTTCTTAGCCATGAACCAACATCTTCAGCAAGGGCATAAAACGTTACCGTTAGTAGTGCCGGTGCTGTTTTATCATGGTGGTCGTTCACCCTACCCCTATTCTCAATTGTGGACCGATTGCTTTCCGTTACCAGATATGGCCAATGAATTGTATACCCAACCTTTCCCGTTGGTTGATGTGACGGTGATTGATGATAATGAGTTGGTCAATCATCGTAAAGTGGCCGTGATGGAGCTGGCGATGAAGCACAAATATTTGCGGGATGAATTTGATAAGGTTATCCCCCTATTGGCACAAGCGCTCAATCAACAGTATAATGATGATAACGACATCGTCACTATCCTCAATTATCTGTTCATTGCACTGGACTCCCCCAACTTTGAACATATTGTCCAGCAATTGAGTGAACAGGCAGATAAGCATCAGGAGGTTATTGTGAATATAGCACAACGCTTACAAGATAAAGGCCGTCAAGAAGGCCTGCAGCAAGGCATTGAGCTTGGTATCGAGAAAGGTAGAGAAGAAGAACGACTGCTTGCACATCAGCGTCAACTGGATATGGCGCGTAACTTGCTCAAGAACGGTGTTAGCCTTGATCTTATCATTGAGAGTACCGGTTTAAGCCGCGAAGAGCTCATTTCCCTGCAGTAGTCTCACCCTATTTCCTTTGTCATTTTTGTGCTTAACGCAAACGTCGCTAGCTCAATGAGTTTAGCGATGTTTTGCGCTTTTTCATAACGTTTGTAACTTCGCACGCTCACGCCTAGTTCTTCAGCCGCACGTTCATGGTTAGGAGACTGAATGTCACTTTTGCCTAACCATTGCCCGCTATGCAGATGACAGATCATCTATTTTATCGATAAGTTATTCCCTGTATTTTCATTATTTGGATGTTTAGTATACGATTAACTGAATTTTAAGCGGAACATCCCTATGCCGCTTGTTGTAACCATCGCTCAGTTTTAAATTGTTGACGACGCATGTCTAATAACGCTTCGGCTCGAAGCCCCGCCTCTGCACAATTAAAAACCATTCGGCTCCCACACAACACACATTGGTATGGATCCACATTCGTAAATTGCTTCATCAGTGATGCAAAGCCCGGTTTTTGTGGCTTAGCTTTCACTATCATCCCCTGCGCTTCATACACTTTCGGTAATAAAGCCCCCCGCTTTCGATAGGCCAGAAAGCCGTAATATCGGACCATTTTAAAATGGCGAGACTGGATATGACTGATATAACGCCATAGCATCTCTTCCTGACTCAGTCGTTGTGTGCGATGGCGCCCAGTTCGGTGGTCAAAATAATGATGAACGACCGCCCCCCGGTGTAATGACGTAATTTTGAAGCGGCTATCGGCGGTCGTTTCAGGTAACGGCCAAGATAATTGACGTTTTGGCGGGGGTTTCGAGTTTTTTTTAGCGAAGTGAATTTTCCAGCGTCGCTGGTACTGAGCTTCAATAAATTGGCACCATTCGCGGTAATCACGGATGTGCTCGAAGCCAGTCATTGGTAAATTCAATGTTGCGTAGTTTTCCCGTAATAAGGTAATGATGGCCTGACGCCAGTAACGCTCAACGATTTTCTTTTTGAAGAAAATGGGGCGCCAGATGCCGTGTTTGAGGCAGAGTCCCCCGCGAGTCACCGATAAATGAATGTGAGGATGTTGGTTGAGTTGACGACCGTAAGTATGAAGGGCGACAAACAAGCCGATTTCGATACCGAGTTTTTTTGCCCATTTCAACAGGGTATTGGCGGCGCAGGCGAAAAGTTGGTTGAGTAGTGGCCAGTTGTTGGTAAAAGCCGGCCAGAGTTTGTCGGGCATGGTGAAGGTAATATGTTGCCATTCACAGTCGGGGAGAATGTGTTGTTGCTCGGCAATCCATTGTTCTGTGGCCTTCATGCCACAGGCACTACATCCTTTACTTTTGCAGCTTTGGCAGAAATATTTTGTATGAGAGCAGGCAGGCGAAGCGCAACAATAACGGTGAACGCCCATAGCCCCTGTCCCGCAAGCGAGCATCCGTTCGATGACGAGCTTAGTCCACTCGGGAACGGCATGACCGTTTTTAATGAGTAATTGATCCCAGCCATCATCAATCTGAAAGAGAAGTTTTGCGGGTCGTGGTATGTGCATTGAGGGATTATAGCGAGTGAAGTTGTTTGAATAAAGTGCTACTGTGACAGAGTCTTAGCTCCCGCCATAGGCGGGCAACTGTTCTATTTGGTTTATAAAAAACAAAGCAAAATCAGGTTTTTCGATATCAGATAGATTTTTTAGATTTTGGACTGGACATAACGTTGAAAGTAATGATGATTTATTATCTGATATAAAAGAAGTTGAAAAATTCAATTATGATTATAATATGAATGCAATATCGAAAAGGCAAAAATATAAATTTGAATCGTGGGTTAAAATATATGAATTAGACTTTAAAGTTATTTCAAAGCTAAGGTTTTGTTTTTCTATTGAATATCTAAAGGTAAAAAAATACACATTCTGATCCCATTCAGTATATTTTTTCTATTAATTATAATAGCGTTTTTTTCTACGAGCACTACAATAGCAGTAAAACCAGCTGGGTTGATCAAGTTTGATGACACTGGGTGCTTTTGGTTTAATAGCCATGAGGCGGTAGAATATAATTTTATCAAAAATGATGCTAAGGATTGGCACATTACCAAAGAACAATGTGATAAAGATGAATTTTCAGTGAGGTTTTCAAAAAAATCAGTAGATTTAGTTTTTGATGCTTTTAATGATAAGGCTTCTATAGATTACATTAATAATTTAATAAAAAAACAAAGATGGTTTTTTGGTTTTATCAGTGCATTTTTATCTTTAGTACTCTTTTATTTATTTTCAAAAATAATTACAATATTAATAAGTTATGATGCAAGAAAAATGATTTATTTGAAAATGAATAAATATAGAAAAAATAGAAATTAAATTATCTATAATTATTCTTAATGAAAAATATAGGGCGAAAGATTTTCTAGGGTTAGAGATAAAGCGATGACTATTTTATGTTATACTTACTTTATCTTATAATTCTAAGGAATATTTTGAAGAGGTGAGCGATGAGAACGACGACATTTGTGACTAAAGCTAAGTTTTCTACGTCTTTGGAAAACTATCGAGTGAGCCTTTCATATGAAGGTATTGTTTTGAAAAATAAGGAAAAAAAACTTTCCATTTCAGAGCTAAAACGCAAATATGCGCGATAAATATGGCATAGGCCAGGATTCCTATTGTTATCTTGGCACAGATATTCTTATCAATGTTCTAAATATACAAGATATAGAGCTTCTTGAAGAAGCTGAAATTGCTTTTACAACTGCGCGATTCCTTTCATATCAAAGTGAACTATCGCTCCTTTCACAATTCGATTTTTCTCATTTAAAGTTTTTGCATTTTTATCTCTTTCAAGACCTATATGCGTGGGCAGGTAAGGTTAGGGATATCGATATTTCAAAGGGTAATACCCGTTTTTGTACTTTTTCAAGAATTGAACCTGAAGCAATAAAGCTTTTTAATACCATCCCAAATTTAGAATGCCATTCAAATCTTGCTGATTTAATTAAAGATTTAGCCCATTTATTTTGTGAGCTTAATCTACTTCATCCTTTTCGAGAAAGAAATGGGCGGACATTACGTTTCTTTTTTGAAGAAATGCTTTTTGTTTAGGCTATGACATAAAGTGGTCTGCCATTTCTCAACAGCACTGGATAGATGCAAATATTGCGGGTGTTTATCTTGATCTTAAGCCATTGATTGCGATTTTTACTTCGGCGGTAAATCCTCGGTAGCGATATCAATCGTTCTTTCATGTTTTTCCTGTCAATCATCTCAACCGGTCTTTTTCTTCGACTACAATCAGGCTGTTCACAAGTTAACACCTCAATTTCTTCAAAAGAAGTCTTACATAGCTAAATCTTCCTATAATCGATTTTAAGCCATTTTTGCCATTATTTAATGAAATACATTAGAGGTGGTTAGATATCCTCTCTTAATAAGTCCTGTGAAGTCTATTTTTTAATCAATTATTCGTATTTTTTATTATTGCGCTTTACCGTCATTCTCCGCAAATAACGTGTTTCGCATATTTTCCCTTATTTAGTGTAATCGTTGTAAGGATCTTCACTATATCTTGTTTATTTGAATGGGCGATATTTTCCATGTTGTGTAACTTATTGCGGTTTAAGGGAAAAAAGACAATAATACCTAAATTCAGCAGAGGCAAAAATCGGCCCAAAAGATGAAAGGATCTGATGAGCGTCAGGCGCGAGTGCGCGATCTTTTGTTACCGCGTCTCATTTGGTTTTAATGGGTGATAATATTAATTGTAATTATTAGAGTGGTGATTATTAAGGTGATGTATTATGTCTGCTTTTTTTCCTGTCAGTCCTGAAAGTGGTAAATCAATTTTGCAGCGCCAATCTCAAGCCCTTTTACAAAAGGGGCATTTAGAGCGTGCGCGGCAATTACGAAATTTGGCGATTGCGGCAGAGCTCGATTGCCCTAAATATTTATTGGCACCAGAAATCAATCAACTGTTGCAATTTATTCCGGATCTGCATCAGCGTACGTTAATTGAGACTTTATGGAATACGGGAGCGCGCATTCATGAAGCATTGGCATTGACGAAAGGGGATTTTTATCTTGATGAGGACACGCCATTTGTGGTGTTACGTACGTTAAAACAACGTGAACCCAAAAATATCATTACAAAAAATAAAGTCAAACCACGAGCTAAACGCGTGGTGGCTTTGTTTGATCCCGACTATGTGCAGTTAATGAAAAGCTATTTTGCGACGATGAGGTTAAAAAACCAAAGCCAGATTTGGCCGATCCAAAGTGATAATACGGTTCGTAATTGGTTGCGCGCTGCGGTTGAGCAGGCGGAAGCCAAGGGGATTTCGTATGTTGTTGAGCCGATCACGTGCAAAACCTTTCGACACAGTTTTGCTATGCACCTTATTTTTAATGGGGTCCCCCTTAAAGTTATTCAGGCGTATTTGGGGCATAAAAAATCCAGCTCAACGGATGTTTACACCAAAATTTTCACCTTGGATGCAATGCTGCATTTTGATATTTCATTTAGGTAGATAAGATCAAGAAGACGTTAAGTGTTTATCATGATGGTGATTTCAAGTTGAAATTAATCCATGTTTAATCATTAACCTCTTTTAATTCAGTTGGTTACTGAATTTATTAAATGGTGAAATTACTGATGTCATGTGTCCGTTTTTAGTTTAACTGTCTTCTATCTTCTATCTTCTATCTTCTATCTTCTATCTTCTATCTTCTATCTTCTATCTTCTATCTTCTATCTTCTCTCGGTCCTCCTGTGACCTGATCATATTCTTCTCAGCGTTTATCCGGTTTTTGGGAGTATTACTATTACGCGCCTATTTTGTGACAAGGATGCCTATATTCCATTTTTATCTGAATTTATTTTTTAGTGACAACAAAAATTAATTTTGTTAAACGGAGGGGAGGAGAGGGGAGCGAATGATTCATCGAGATGTGCGGTGGCTAGTCTCAATATTACAGTATGTCAATTTTTTTAGAACCATTTTTTTTTACTTTAGATTTCCTGAAAAGAGATAACCTACCTGTTAAAATAAAAAAATATATTTATTCTCGTCATGAAATGCCTTTCTCTGCGTGACTTCTTATTCATCAATAGATATTAATATAATTATTTGCCTATTGTTTTTTAAGGTAGAATAATCGAAAAGAAAACATTTAATCTTTCAATTGACTGATGATTATTTCATTCTTAAATATTGGTGATTTCAACGTGAAACCCAAGGTGAACGATCTTATTTCTCCTTAAAAATCAACTATGTATGTTGTTTTTGTGCGGTGGTGAATAAATTTTTCATAAATAATGTTTACAAGGCGTTCAGTATGTAGGAATATTAGGTTAAATCTAAAATGCTGCATAAAAAGGAACTCTAGGTGATTAAGCAAAATAATCAATTTAATAAAATTGCTGGCCGTTCTATAAAATTACTGCAGTCTTTAACTACTCAGATCCAATCTCAAAAAGAAGAGTTGAATGAAACGACATATTATCAAGTATTCTCCAAAGCGGCAGTCGCTAAATTACCAAAATTGACTCGTGCCAGCGTCGATTATGCGGTGAATGAGATGGAGGCGCTTGGCTATGAGTTTGAAAAAAGACAGGCGGGGACATCATCGAAATATGCGATGACTATCCAAAATATTGTTGATATTTATCACCATCGTGGGATCCCAAAATATCGAGACCGATATTCCGAAGCGTTTACTTTTTTTATTGGTAATTTAAAGGGGGGGGTATCGAAAACGGTAAGTACGGTATCTCTTGCGCATGCATTGAGAACACATCCGCATCTTATATTTGAAGATTTAAGGATCCTTGTTATCGATCTCGATCCTCAAGCATCAGCAACGATGTTTTTAGACCATATGCAGTCCATTGGCTCTGTTGAAACAACGGCCGCTCAGGCTATGCTTCAAAATGTGACTCGAGACGAGTTGCTTAGTGAGTTTATCTTACCGTCTGTGGTTCAAGGTGTTGATGTCATACCTGCATCGATTGAAGATGCCTTTATTGCTTCACAGTGGGAAATTTTATGTGCGGAATATTTACCCAATCATAATTTCTATACGGTTCTTCGCGATAACATTATCAATAAAATTAAGCATGACTATGATTTTATTTTTATTGATAGTGGACCTCATTTAGATGCATTTTTATCGAATGCGATTGCTGCAGCTGATATTTTAATGACGCCAGTACCTCCTGCACAAGTTGATTTTCATTCTACGCTGAAATATTTAACGCGTTTACCTGAGCTTATCGACTTAATCCAGTCTACAGGCGAGAATGTTAAATTGATTAGTAATATTGGGTTTATGTCTAAACTTGCAAGTAAAACAGATCACAAACTATGTCATAGTTTAGCGAAGGAAATTTTTGGTGGTGATATGCTCGATGTTGCATTGCCTCGCTTGGATGGATTTGAACGTTGTGGAGAATCATTTGATACCGTGATTTCTGCAAATCCTGCAACGTATATAGGAAGTGCTGAGGCTTTAAAAAATGCTAAAAGCGCAGCGGAAGATTTCGCAAAAGCGGTCTTTGATCGTGTAGAGTTTCTTCGAATAAATCGAGGTTATTATGCAAGCTAAAAGAAAAACAATTGGCAGAACGTTAAGTGCGACTTCATTTTCTCATTTAGCAAATAACCAAGAGCATACTCAGCGATTTATTCTTAAATCAGGAAAGTCTGCTGTTTTCCATTTGGAACACATTGCTGCAGATGAGATAGAAGAAAAAACATTTGTTCGATTTGCTGTTAACGGTCGAGATCAACGTGCATTGACGCCGGAATCATTAATTGATATCACTCGCACAATTAAATTACAGCAATTTTTCCCGGTTATCGGTTTCAGAGCAAATGGAAAAATTGAAATATTAGATGGTTCGAGACGAAGAGCTGCTGCGCTAATTTGTCATGTTGGACTCATGATCCTTGTTACTGAATCCGAAATTAGCAGTGAGGATGCAAGACAATTAGCGGCGGATATTCAAACTGCGAAAGAACATAATTTAAGAGAAGTCGGTTTACGTTTATTACAATTACGAGAAAAAGGCTATTCTCAAAAAGATATCGCAAAAATTGAAAATCTATCAGAATCAAAAGTAACGCGAGCAATACAGGCGGCTTCCGCGCCGGATGATCTGGTTGCATTGTTCCCCGTTCAAGCAGAATTGAATTACAGTGATTATAAGTTACTATTAAACATCGAGCAGATCATTCAAACCCACAATTTACTCAGAAATGACATATTCGAATATGTCAATGAGCATGTTGCTCACCTAATTAGCACTAATCAGATAGCCTCTGATGAGCTAAAAAAAGAAATTTTATATGCACTAAAAGATATTACTGATAATTTGAGTGCCAAAAATCAACACAACCTTGCAACAGTCAGTCCGCTATGGGCTTTTGAAGATAAAAACACATATGCGAGAAAACGAATGAAAGGGCGAGGGTTTAGTTATGAATTTAATCGCGTCCCTAAAGAGTTACAAGAGCTACTTGATTCTAAAATTAATGAAATTCTGACAAGTTTTTATGAAAACATGTGAATAGCATGATACATCTGGGGCTAGAGATGAATTATTTTATCTCTGGAAATGCAAAACCCCCTGCTATCTTTTCTAATCTTGGCGGATGCGAAAGATAAACAGGGGGGTAACTGGCAATTCTGTTAGGATATTGTTGAGTTCCTATCAGGGAGTATAGAATTATGTGTAAAAAAATTCAACTCCTTCCGTACAACATAAGTACGGAACCTTATGGCTAATGCTGAAACCTTACCCACAACATCTTGTTTTCCAAGAAAAGTTCATCGTCATTATGTACCAAAATTTTTAGGTCAATTACCGAAATTGGTGCCTGTGCGTCGCTTTGCTGCGGCGTTAAAATGTCACGATTGGAACCGAAACCCGTATATTTACCAACTGCGTTACGCCCGAAAGCAGAGGATCTCCGTGCGTTCAGAGCGTCGAGAAACTTTTGATACTCTCGCGATGGCGATGATTGCGTATGCGGATTATAACCCGGAAAGTGACACCCTCTTTGAAGTGATGTGCTCGGTGGAAAAGTTGGCTGAGCTGTGTGGTCAACTGTACCGCTATGAAAGTGGTCGTAAAAGTTACGATCCCATATTGCATGCGCTGCGTGATTGGGAACACGCCAATCTGATTATCATTGACCGCGATTTTGATGTTGAAGCGAAACAATACAAAGCGATGCGTATCTGGATACGCCCTGAGTTTTTTCATGGGCTAGGTTTTTCGAAACAGGAATTGCGTGATGTTGTGACCAGTTTCAGCCGTTGGATGGAAAAACGTGGCTTAAAAGAAAGCTACCAAAAGCGCTATGCACAACATGTGTTACGTCTCGCTCGAGCGAATGTGGCATCGCTGGATGATAAACATAAACTTCGAAAACTGCTCAACAATCTGAAAACATTAGTGATTGGGGAGGATGAGACGCTAAAACAAGAGAAGAAACATTTAGTCAAGGCTTTGAAGGAAAAGAAAGCGTTAGCCCAAAGCTTGCGCGTACCTGAAAGTTCAGAGCGGGCGGCATGGCGTCGTTTTGAAGCCTGGAAGGCGACTCAGCCATTAGCGGTTGTAATGGCCTTTGAGCGTAAAATGAAAACCTTGTATCCAAGTGTTCAAGGGCAAGCACTCTATTTGCATTACCTTGAGCACCTGCCTGACTCTTAATCCTGTTATTTTAAATAACCGCCTTGACTGGCGGTAGTTTCGTTTGCCCTAAACTTGGATAGCCTGTTTTTTTAGCGAAAAATGCTTATCCCAGTCCCTCCGTTCTTTGCTGCGAGGGGGGGGGACGAACATGTTCGTTCTTTATTTAGACTATTAACTTCGAATGATTTTATTCTCATCAATTAACTTCGAATCGTATTGGCGTTTTAGCGTTAAATTCGTTCTTAGGTTCTGAACTAAACGACCTTATAAATAAGGAGTTGCGGCTCTGCTTTTTCAAGCCGCCACTCTAAAGAGATAAAAACAATAAAGCCTTCGCTTACACGCCATAAATGGCAGTCGCTCAGAAGAAGGTGAAAAGACCGTGCGATTGCCCCCGTAAAGCTGACCTTCGGTCACCTTAACGCGCAGCTACAGCCGTTCATCGAGGCTACGCCTCTCGCCCGTCTCACTGCGTTTTTCAAAGGGACAAAAAACTATACAATTGTTTTAATTCCTCTAGGCTTAACCAGGGCGGGGGAGGGATTGGGGTATTTATCCGTCCGCCACCGCTAGCGCGGGTCTCGACGGCCCTCACCTAATGGTATTCTCTGAAACAGCTTTTGCCGTCTACAGCCCTACGGGCGGGTGATTTCGGTGAAATTTCGTGATAATCTGGTATTAATACATTGAGAAGAAACATAATCTGGAAGTCCGCATTATATGGAATGTAAACATAGACCTGAAAACAACTGACTCAGAAAAAAATTGAAAAAATCCATCGCAGGTAATTTATTCTCGTCGTAAATCTGTGGTGGTCAATACCCAGCACAAACCGAATCTCCTCTCAAAAGTACCACCATTCGATTTTCCCTAAATCAAATATTGTCTTGCTTCCATAAGCCACCGTGTAACATACCGGATCACGATTATGCTAAGGGCGACAGTTAAGCGGATGATTTAATTACAAATTCAATGTGACTGACACGTTAAAACACCGTTCAAAAATGGGCTAAACAATAACGAACAATATGATAACAACTTCATATCCTCATTTTGATTTAAGAAAAAATCATTGGTTCGGTACATTCTGTTTGCTGACGTAGTAGCTCTTAAACTGGCGTAGAGAGGATAAGGCGGCTCTAAACGTCCAATCGGAGAATCTATTTACAAACCACGCTGAAACAAAAACATTTTCAACGGGGGGATGTTGAGTGACTTATTTACTTTGGTTAAACATCGAATGATTGACGTGCCTGTTGCAATGATATTGTGCACCAACATGATTTGTTTTGTTTCACTTCCGAGACTGAACAGCTCAAAGATTTAGGGTTTCCTTGACACTTTATTTATTAGAGGTACACAATTTCTAGTACTAAGTAAAGAATGGCAATCTGGATTATGGTAATAAATAACTATATCGGGGCTTTCTTATTTCTGGCTCTCACTAAATGCTTGAAGCAAAGAGGAGCAAGCATCCACAGCAAAATTGTCGTAATTGTTATATGAGTACATTAGTCAATTTATATGCATCAACGTATCACGCTAATTTTTTCTTTAGGGGGCTCATAGAGGATATTAAGAAGTGTAATTTTACAAGAGTCATTTTGTATGTAAGGCAAGCCCACCCCATTTCTTTCTCAAACTCTTGCTGATACCAGACCGACAGTCGTCCACACTAAAAAGTAATATTGATTTAACGGGATTGATTTGCTAAATCTAGTGCATCAACTAAAAGAGGGATATGCCCGCAGCCTTCTGATACCGAGGCTTCTTCTAACACTCGGTACTCTCGTTTTTGAACCGTATGACGCAGCAATAAACGCATTGCCGTGTTTTTGGGATACAGAACTTCAGCTTCAATTGTATCTTTGTTCACAGGTACCATATCAAAACCTGAACACCCAAATATGACGCTCCAAAGAGAATATTTATTCTCTTCTGCAAATTCACGTGCGATATTGGGATCTCGTGAGGTAGATAAATAAGCTGGATCCTGCCCAACTTTGCCCTCAGCAATCGAACCCAATGCATCTGTTACTTGTGAGCCTCTATAGGTTTTTGTCAAAATATTCAATGAGGATTTTGCCAGCGCTTTTGATAAAGCAATATCAAGTAATTGTTCCGCAGACGTCATAGTTTGCCCTGACCTTAATTTACGATTCAGTGGTTTATACGCCTCTCCTGAATAAAGTTTCACTGCTACTATCTCTGCAGTAGAAAGAAGGCTAACGGACTGACTGCTAGTTGTTATATTTTTAATGGCTAAAGCTAATGGGAAGTGGTTCTTTAATTGATCAAGTAACTCCTCTTCAGATAAGGATGTCCACACAGATTGAATCCGATTTGTACTCGATTCATCATTAGTTCCTGGAACATTCCCTGTCAAGCTAATCCCACTACCAATATTCATCTCAATCACCTATTGACTCAAATTGTTCATCATTATGCAAAAAGGAAAACAATGGTGAAATTATTCTACCGCAAAAGTGCAAAGGGATATCATATGCACACTAAACAATGAAAATGTTATAGTTACCCTTGAGGCGATGGATGAGCACAGTGAACTACTCAGCAATCTCATACATCTTAAAAGTATGTCGTTTCCTGTCAATCATTCCTCTTTGCTTTATCGTTCGCTAATTAATCTGTATCTTATTCTTTCTCATTGATTCTGCTATTTAAGCCGCATGAAGGTATAAGTTTCATGCGGCTTAGCGTGTTTAAAGGGATTTAAAAAGCATTTTCAGCCCCATCAATGCATTAACAATTTACAGTTCGAACTTAGTGTTTAATTACATTCAAATATTAATACATTTCCTTGAGATGTACTTACTAATTTATAAATATCCAATAATGTTAAATATGTTGAGTTAGAGAACTCTAGTCTTGATAAAGACGAATCCAATTTAGATGAGTCAGAACTCAACAACGTATACTCTTTTTGATGACTCCCTTTATGTACAGTAATTATTAATTTACTTCCTGAAACTTTAGCATATACAGCTATTTTTTCACCACTCACTGGAACTAATAATGGAGATATATCTATATGTTCTATTTTAGATGCTGAATTTTTTAAAATGATGGTTGTTGGTTCGCTGTTAATAGCATTTTATATATAGTGAACCCCTGATTCACCATATGTTATACTAGAATAATTTGTTGGAACATTAAATGAAATATCAGGTTTATTGATAATGCACTCAATATTTTTATTAGTTACAAATATTTTCATTAATTAATCAAAGAAAATGCAAGTGTTTTTTTGCAATATGATTCATAGAGAGAGTTGATAATTAACTCATAATCCAACTCATTGTTTTTATGATGTTTTTCCAGGATTTCATATTCGCACTTTCCAATGTGAAAGTTTTTTTATCTTCCGTTAGTTTTAAATTCAATCCATCTTCAGTTGAAAATACTAATTTATTAACATACTCTGAAATATCACCATCTTTATGTGCATGAATTTCGATTCTTTTTGCATCTAGATTTCTATTTTTATCAAAAAACAGATAAATACTATCATCATTATATGTTATATGGTCTATATCATTGATTCCACCTTTGTATTTAAAATATTGCATGCCAGAATTAGGTGATAAATGTATACTTGTTCTATATACTTTAGTTTTTGTATCTGGGACAGGTATTTCAACAACATTATTGCCTCCCCCTAGATGAACAGTTCCACCAATAGCCCCAAGAGTGAAATGGTTATCATATTGATTTCCTATAAAGGTATCGTATCCATAGTCAGAACCTATTAAAGTATTAATGTTATTCTGTATCAAATCCATCATTTTTGAGGAATGATGGGTAAGATATGGCAGTAACGAACGCACTACAGTTTGTCGGCTATTTTGATTTAGATTAACGTGAACAGAAAATCCTTGTCCAAGATTTTTAAATGATAAAATGTTTTGAGTATGAGGTTGACCTTGAAAGTCTACGTTTCCTATACCATTTGTTTGTAAAATCATACCATTTTTTCCTCCTTTCAAAGTAAACCAAGATTCTTTCATCGCATGTAAAATATCTTGATTTTTAAGTAAAAATAGTTCTTTTTCTAATGGAGGAATAGCAAATGTAGTAAAGTTATCCGAACAAGTTATGATTGTTGATTTATGATCCTTATGCATTAATACATGATCTGTTCTCGCTAACTCTTTATAGGTTCCGTCATTCATTCTTTTAGCTTCTGTATAAGCTATAATACGAGCACTATATCCGAGAATCACTGTTGTATAATCCCCTTTAGGGATCACTGGAAATGTTGGCTGCCACAAACGATTCGCATACCCTTTAGCTAATTGATACTCATGCTTTGCGTTATCATTACAAATAACTTTATCTATGCTTCCAACCAAATGAATTTCTGGGATATCGAGTGTACTTGTGCAAGCTTTTGCATACCCACTACTCTCTTTAACTTATTGATCACTCAAATGTGCATGATTGCCAAAGTCTCTCCCATCATTGTAAGAGCGATAGGCATTGAATGTAGGTGGAGAGACACTCAAATCAATAGTTACTCCGCCTAACAATTTATTAGGTGATAAATCAAGTAATTTTTTTTCTGGCTTTGCTAAGATAGTTAATTTGGAAGACTCGTTTAAATAATGCTCTAAAGACAACCACGCCTTTCTTCTCATATCAATATGATGATTATGTCTTAATAGATTTTTCACTTCCTGTTGAAAAAATAAATAGGAATTGTAGACAATGCTAACGGGGGAAAAACGGTACCTAATAAGGCCAAAGAGGTATAAGTAGTTGCAAAACCAATGTCAATACCAGCCAAGAGTCGTTCCTTACTGCTGATATTTGGATTTAAGTAAGTTTGGACAGCATCTCCTAATGACCATAGGTTAAGAGCAGTATCAAGGAGTGGTAGCTTTATCACGGTTGCAGCTTTGGTCAATAAACTTCCTGTTGCACCTCCAAACTTTGTAGCTATCCTTTTGAGGAATTATTCCATCCATTCTATAATGAGAAAATAATGAACCACTCTTATATTTATTGGGGTCAAATTTTATTTTTTTATTTTATTTTGTTTTTTTATTGGTTTAGGTTTTGACTCAAATATTTCAACGTTTAATATATCTTGTAATGACTTATCTTTATGGCTTATTTTATACTTTGCCAATGCATCACCATTTATAGAAATAACGCGATTAAACATTAATTCATTATTTTTACTATCTATTTTTAGTTTGTATTTATTCCCTTTGTCTAAACCTTCTTTGTTAAATACACTTAGGAAGTATTCTCTAAATTTATTTTCATCTGAAAACTCAACAACGCCTCCATTTGCATCATAAAATCCATGGATACGAATATCTCCGTTATTAATAGACCATGCAGCCATAGCATGACCGGGAGCCTCCAATTTTAGCAGAACGGGTTCAGTACTCTTGTTATTCAACATACTTAGAACTTCGTTTAAAGGTATATTTTCTTTTTTATTCTTCCACACAATATTGTATGTTGAATGCATGGGGTTTTTGGCATGCAATTTAGATAACGTCAATAGTAATTGCTTAGCATTTGCTATCTCTATTTCAGTATAATGAATCGGCTCACTTAATACTGACGCCGCTGAATATAAATTCTCAAATAATTTTCCAGGCGCTTTTTGTTGATTGGTACTCTGTAAATGTTTTTCTGCCAGAATTAACATCGACAATGGGTCACATCGACCACCAAACCCATCTCCAGATAGATTTAATATTAATAATTGAGGCATCAATTTTTCTGTTGCGAATTTATCAATATTACCACTTGATGTAACTTTATCGAAAAGTTGATGATATTTTTCTAGCATAGGTTGAAACGTTATAGATAAAGCTCGACGTTCAACTTCATACGCTAATTCTCCCATTTGTTTATCATTAAGTTGCGATCTGTTTTTTTTCATGAGCTCAACAATTTCTTTTATATTCATTTCACTTTTGAATCCAGTAATGTTGCGGATTGCATCTGCATCGCTATATCCTTGTAGAAAATCATTGGAGGTCCTAATATCTTTGACGACTGGTCCTGTTGTATCAGCTTTAAGTAGCTCTCCATATTCTTTAAGATATTTCTCTATTTTTTTTAACTCTTCTTTTTTTCTGTTTTTTTGATTATTGCTATCTAATCCTGATACAAATAATTTTGCTTCAACCTTTTCACGTCCACGCAATGGTTCGTGGTGTTTAGTATTATCTTGGTTGTAGTAATAACGTTGTTCTCCTATTCCTTCAAATCTTAATTGTTCTCTTATTCCAAGAAGTTCTCGATATGTTTTTTCTTGATCTGAAATAATAAAATCCAGAACTTTGCTTCCTTTATGAGTAACAAGGAAGTTATTATTACCTCTTTCATTCCAACCTTTTCTATTCCCCCACCATTGATGGCGTTTAGACATAAGAAGTGAATCTCGTATTACTTTAGTTTGTACTGGAGAAAATATTTTTTTTCTTTCTTTATCTCATTGAGAATAAGCTCTAATCGTTGTTTATCTTCTATAGATAATTGATTTTTAGTTCCAGCACTTGGTTCTTCACTCACTAATGATAGTAGTTCATCAGTCATTGCACGACGAAGTGGTTCCTGTTCTAAAAAGTCAAAGTTTTTACTATTATCTTGAAGGATCTGATAAACGTTTGACGTATAGGCAGGGGCTATATCATAATCTGAATAAATGCCACCATGATTTTTTAATATGATTGCGCGTAACATGTCAGTTGCTGCTGCATAGTTTCCTCTAAGAATAAGCTCTCTTTGGTAGTATTGTTTGCTATGCACTTGTTTCATTTCTGGTAATTCTGTTACGCTATTTATATTTAATTTATCTGGTCCGAAAATAGCAATTAATTTATTCTTTGTTTCTTCTAGCTTATCTTTATTATATTTTAATTTTTTTTCAAAGGATTGAATTTTTTCCTCATCATAGTGCAGACCTCTTTTAAAAAAGAGATGCGGTTATTATCATTAAATGTTAGCAATCCCTTTGTATATGCATAATTCATTACAGCGTCTTGAAGTTGTAATGTTGATTTAAATAGATAATGTTCAAAATTATCTTTTAATTTTATATTGAATTCCGGCGTTAAATCAGTTGTTGTTTGTAATGTTTTCAACTCTTTTTCGGTTAATAGGTTAATCACCTCACTTTTAGCATTTTCAAAAGCTATTTCTTTAATCTCTTTATTAAACAAATAAGCAAGCATAGCATTTGGGTCTATCCATAAATTAAAAGTAAACTCAGGATATGCATTTTTATATGCGTGTGCATATTTTGTAATACTTTCAGGTGGAGCACCAGCAACCCAAACTACATGAATGAGTTTTTCTATTTCAACTTTATGGGACATATATTCATTTTGAATCTCATGGATTAAGTTTAAAATATTACTTCTTTCATTTGAATAGTTTTCACCATTACTTTTTTCATTTAATTTCTCATGGAGTTTCTCAAGCAAATTAGCTTGTTCTTTTAATAATTCTATTCCTTTTCTACTGTTTTTTTCACTTAAACTATTATAGTTATTTATGCTTTCTTTTAATGGTTTAAGCAATAAATGGTATGGTTTTTTTGGGGGGTGACTATTACGAAATACTTTATCTTCAATATTATCTTTAGATAAAGAATATTTTACATTATTGTTATTATTTGTTTCCACGTTATTTTTTTCAATATTATCAAGGCTTCTTTTTTTTACTTTTACATATTGAACTGATGAAATAGATGTTTTTGAGCTTTGTTCATTATAAGGATAATGTACGTCTACCGAAAATGGTAGACTAGATGCTTGAGGAATAACTGATGTGAATTTTTATTGATTGCTATCACTCAAGGATATTTGAGAAGAATCACCAGACATTAATAATCCTATACGATGTATAATCGCTGATTTCCAATTTCCAGTGGTCGAAACAGGAGGCGGGCTTGAAGGGTTAATTGTTTTTCTTATTTCCTCTTGAATTAATTTACCAATGGCTATGACTTCATCAGTTGAAGTATTTTTAACCTTTGTTATTCTATTGATGAACGGTTCATGTGTTATTTTTTCCTCGTTGTTTCTATTAATAGAATTAGGTATATTTGTTTTTTCTACTGGATTTCTTTCTTGTTGTGAGGGAAGGGGGATTGTATTAACTCTCATATATTACCTTGACTAAATTCAGTATGATTTTTATATTGATAATTCAATCAATATAAAGAATAGAGATTTGGTGTATGTGTTTGATATTATTTAACTTTTGTCTGAAATGGTATTTTTAGATGATAATGACAGTACCCATTAATATGTTAACTAGTTTGTATCCTCAGCTCTTATTTATAAATAGTGAATATAAAATAATCCGTTATAGTATCGATGATTTAATTTTATCCTCTAAGCTAATAACTAAGGAGGATATAGTTTTCTATATTCAAAAGTATCTTGTCAATAATTGAAAACTATATTATTAATTACTCAAAATATGAGGGAAAGTGCCCGGAATTAATATTAGGCTTACTTTTCTGAATTAAGCTGAAAAAATCTATGCCTATGAAGATGCTTGGTGTACGTATATCAATGAGAAATTTAACCAATCAATGAAAGAAATGGATATTATGTATGCAGGATTATTATTGAGATTATTAATTTTATAAATTGCGTGGGATTTAGTGGAGCAATCTCATGTATGCATGTACCAAAGATAGTGTGCTTTTTCTGTACTTTTTTATTGGGTTAGAATGACAATAGTATGACAAAATTGAGGTTTTCCCCCTTCTCTTACGTGTTCTTTGTATTGACATAACTAGCTTCTAAGCATTGACCTGTCACTGATATCAAGTTTGCCAGTGAACTTCATTCATGTATATATGTCTCATTGAGGAGTATTTGAACCGTATTAAATTTGAATTCAGGAGCATAAACAGGTTTTGATGTTTTAGCTTTTAGACTCTCTATCCCATGTAATTGATAATTCAATTCATGGGCGGAGCATAGCATGATTAACTTTAAACACTAGAGTATAAAAAAAGCACCCTTCAAATTAGACTAAAAGAGTCCAACGTTTAGGGAGCACTTCACTTTAGGGGGAGGGGGTTAATCTGTAAATATAGTTGAACCACTATATTCAGGATGAATACAAGCCTGCATCGAGGAAATATCGCATAGCATATTATTAGGTATAGTATATTCTGTTCGACAAATTAATAACCCGAGTTTATTTGGATGGTTTGGTGACATTGTGGGTAAGCCTGTATTATTGGTGATAAGGAAAGACCCATCTTGACTCGTTGTAGAAATGTTTACACTCATACATGAATTAGGTAAATTCATTCCATGTTCAGCCGAATGCATAAGTGCCTTATTAACCTGTTCTTGATTTAAGACTAAAACGGGCAATGGATATAACTGAAAGAAAGCGGAACACAGTGCTGTAATCCCTGATGAACATGTAAGCAGCTCATACAGATTATTGGTTTGTTGGTCGGTTCCATCACATAGATTTACAACTCGCATAGCTTCACTGGGCGTTAATGCACTTACTATATCGTTTGATTTTTTAGAGTCTAGCTTTAAAATTTGTGATAATTCGTTCTGGGCTTCAGTTGGAAGTGCCATTCCATCGACATGAATACTTACATTCCCGAATGCTCGATGGGCATCGATAAATACACTATTAAATGGTGATGTGCCTGCGAGCAGATCTCTTTCTGAAGAGTGAGGCGTCACAATTGAGGTTGAATGTTGAGTAGCTATTTTGAGTAAATTTCTCATAGAGTTTGGATTTGTTATTTCCATATCATGAGGTGCATGGTGTTTCATAAGATAAGGCTTATGAATACTAAATGGTAAATTGTGTTTTATTATTTCGGATTTTTCTCCATCAAAATGATGGACTTCTTCTTTGCCCGAACCATAGATTATACTTGCAGTGATATCTTCTCCGGGGCTAAGAGATATAGATAGTTTTGTTAAATCTTCAAATGTACCCTCTACTCGTGCTTTTTCACTTGCCATCGGCTGAACAGGGGTCATTTTACTTATTATATCTCTGGCTTGAGCTTGCTGTTCTTGTGAGTACTTAGGAAACCATATACCAAAAGACAGAATTTGTAGTGCTTTTTCTGCAAAAGTCATACTAGACCATGATTTTTTACCATTACTAGATGTAATCGTTGCCGCGTCTAAGATAGTTTGTGGAGTTAAATTGTTCGTGGTATTTATGCTTGTTATATTCATCGTTTAGTTCACTTTGCTCTTCTATTTTTTGAATAAAAGCACCTATCCAAATAGGTGCTTTTTAGCTAAATTTAACTTTTTTATTTAAAATATTTTATAATAGAGTGCTTACGAAATTTTTCGAAACTAACATATGTTCTAATTGGCGCAGTTGCAGCTGTTGGGGTCTGTCTTCTACCATTTTTTTGTTACGAGTCTCCCTTAAGTCTGTAATGATTTTCTCACTAGATAAGCTTGGATTTTTGATTAATTCCATTGCTGTAATTAACGTTCCTGTACGACCAACCCCGCCAAAACAGTGAACCATTGGTACGCTTGTAGTTGCTCTCGTATTTTCATAAATAGGTTCAATTGCATTGGACGTTTCTAGAGTTATTTGCGCTAATTCCAGTAATTGAGATGTACTTTGTAGAGCCTGATGATCTTTCCAACTTTGAACATGCATGACGGGGAGAGTATAGGCATCAGTCTCAGAGCTTATTTTTAAGTGATAATTATCAATTTCAACTCCACTTGGCGTTAGAACACCAGCTTCTTGGGTTACTTGAATATTTATAGAGCCAACGGTACCCGGTTGCCTGAAGTAATCAGGGAGTTTTTTAGCTCTTATTTGATCATCCCCAGTTAATATAACGAGGCAGGAAGGCTTTTGTTCGAGTATCATTCGCAGATGTGATTCTATACCACTTAGCGTTCCTTTTGGGTATGAGCAAGCTATAGCGACAGGAACTCCACCTGTTGACATAAGATTAGCCGGCATAGGGGTTTTATCCTGTAAATGAATTTGGGTATTAGGATTCACAGGAATATTACCGAATCGAGGCAAGTTTAATTTCGGTAGTTCTATCTTAACCGGACGACCACTTTGATGAGCTAGCAGTTTTTCTTTTAATGCCATCACATCTTTTGTTATTCCTTGGATTCGTTCTGCCGCTAATGATAGGTCATTATGAGAGGCTGAATTTACCCATGCTTCTACGGAACTACCAGTAGTTCCCCATTGAGAAAAAGGACTATTACCAACTAAAACACTTTTTAGTGTATTCTGAAACTCCTCCATTCCAGGAATACCGGACAAGTTAGATAAATTGGTTAGTAATGTTTGTAATGTTCTCAATGCCCCGCTACCTTCTGATAGTTTAGAATACTTTGTTTGTAATTCTTGACCTGAGAGCTTTTGTAATTCTTCTATTCGAGTCAAGCTAGTTAAGGCTGATGCAAGAGCGGCTTGTTGTATGTTTTTTGCCAGCGCTTCAACGGTATTATAATCTGGCGGGATCGTACCTTCAGTAACAATAATACTTGCTTTTAGATTATTTTTATTGGAGCCTGCAGAGATAAAGTTACTCATTGTTAAAGCTTGTTGAGCAACATTCGGACCATATTTTTGCTCTAATTCGTGGACAAATGACTCTTTAGCTTGCATCATTTGCGCTGCAGGAAGAAGAATTGTTTGAATTTTACGTTGTGTTAAAGGTGTATCACCAGAACTTAAGTTATAAGCTGAAATAACTTTATCCGCAGTGTTGGCACCATAGGAATTTGATAAAGCCTCTGCAAATACCGCTACGGTGGCTTGATTTGCTGTTTTGATATTTTCAATATGGGTTTTTACTGCACTTATGTTTTTAAAGAGTGGAAATTGACCTAAGAAACTTAAAATTCGACCACAAAATCCTTCACTTGCAGTGGTAATGGTTGATTCGTTGGAGGTGTTACTGATAACTAGACGAGCATCTTGACTTCCAGATACTTGCGAAAAATGGGATAAACTAATATGTTGCATAAAACATCCTCGCAATTAATGTTGATTACTTAGGTTAATCTTTCTTTAAAATCATCTAACTTATTTACAAATGATTCTATTTTATTAAGGATATTATCCTCACTTAAATTTGTAATTGAATCTAAATAAAGTAGAGCTTCTGATGTGGGTTCATAGCCGATTGTTCCCAAATTTTTTTCGGCAAGAACCCTATTTAAAATCATGAGATCGCACCAAAGACTGCAATTTTCTTGCTTTATCTTTGATATCAATCCATTTAATAACCAATAATGTTCATTAGCCTGTATAGATACTAATAAGTCATCATCAAGCAATAACATACATTGTTTATTATCATCAAAGGATAGTGGGATACCTAATTTATTACCGATAGAATTTAAAATATTTTGGTGTGATTTCATTTTTATACCTTTAATATTATCTGGTTATAGTATAATACTGGCAGGAATGTATTTTAATTGTTATCCGATGAACTCTTTTGCTTATCCTGCATATGTTTTTTGTTGGAGTGCTTTCTATGTTATTGTGAAATCTGTTTTAATAGTCTTTTAATGTTATTTTCATAAAAAATCTATTCTACTTTTGTTTTTATTTTAAATGTTATTATGTGTGTTTTAATTTTTTATTTCGCTTGGATTGTTATCTTGCTATTTATATTTAAATATATAAGGTTGAAATCTTTGATTCTAGATATTTTTGATTCAGATTGGTAGTGGAAATAAAATTTTAATTTTAAAATGGTATTTTATTGTGATATAACGTTATTTTTTTGCTATAAAAGTGATTATTTATCATTTTTATTTCGATAATTTAAAATTTAGTTTATATAGTTTTTAATTATGAATTAAATTCATAAATTTTATATATGATTCATGTATTGAGTGATAAATAATATCAAAAAATGCTCATCCTACCTGTTTGGTGTTATTACAATAGGTTGTCTTCATGCTTTTTATCAGATGTACCGTAAAACCATGTTCTTCAGGACGGGGATATAAGGCGTGATTTTCCAACTAACTTAGTGTGTACTGTTGTTCAATGTATTGCCGTTTGTAGGTGAGCGTTGTTTTGTAAAGGCTTAACAAGAAATCATCCGCTACATTATTGGATATTATAGCCAGTTCAGGTTGCATCAGAATAACAGCAGGGTAACGCCCAGTGAGTCAGAACGATTGTATTGGGAAATCTCTAAAAACCGTGGTCAATTTTAGTTTAGCACTATAGAGGGTAAATATTGTTGGAATAAAGTATTAGAATAAGGTAAGGATACGCTTTATTCATTGATGATAAGGATTATAGGGGGAAGTGGTTGATATGTGATTTAATTGTTTGTTTTTTGTTATCTGCATTGGTGGAGGCATTATCAATTTTTTTTGTGCGCTGGTATTATTTACATTTTGATTTTTTTATTTTAGATTTACGCATGTTTTTATATGGAGTTGTGAGGGTATTGATTATGTTTAGTTCTATTGGGCAGTCAACATGTAGAATGGTTAATAATCCGTGCATTAGAGCAGCAGCAGAGATCTCTTTTAAGCAGGAAAGAAATAGCGGGGGAATGTTGGACCGATTATTCGGAGTGAGAAGAGAGTCGCTATCTGTTCAGGTAAATAATCGGATTACATGTATAAGTTTAACAAAGGTAAATAAAGAAGTCGATAAGGCCATCTTACGTTCTGGTGTATATAAGCCTTCTTGGGTCTGTCAAGAAACAGTAACTCATCTATCTGCTGAGGTTAATAAAACTATTGATCGTATCTGTCACCAACAAGCGAAAAATATAAGTAACATTCAAAAAGATCGTATTTTTGCTCACCTCTCGAATAGATTGGGCTCTGGGGTTAAATTAGATTCTAGGTGTACACAGAGTTCAATTGGGCACATATTAAGAAATAACTCATATGTTACTAATAAGCTTGAGAATTTAGTATCTAGTAGAGATATGAGTAGCCACGAAAAAAATGAAATAAAAAATATTGTTACAAGTAAATTAACTGATATTGTCTTTGAAGATAAATTCGGAGGGGTGAGTGTAGAACAGTTAAGGAAGGATGCTACTCGAGAAGTAGAGACTCAATTAAAACGGTATTCTGCACCTTTTTAATTGAAAGTGATTAATTTAGTCGCTTTCAATTAATAGGATGTTTCCTGTGCATTATGGGATTTATTTCATTACTCGCTTCGGTCAAATTAAATAGTATGTTGATATAATACTATTTATTTTTTAGTCGGTGTGAGTTGCGTGACTCAGTATGCATTTATTTATGAATGCCAGTATAAAAATTGATATGTATATAAAGATTTTTCTGGGGGAGGGGGAACTAAATTGTTTGACCTTTAGTGTTTAGCTCTTATCCCAAGCGGGATTGTCAGATAATAAATGGCAAATCAGCGATAAGCTTTGGGATGCATCATTGACTACGATGATAGTTATTCCTGCTATGAATGCCATCTTCTTTGTACTCAGAATGGGTTGACAATGGAATACCCTAAATGCCACAAAAATATGATCGTCAAGCCAGCTCACTGCAGATTACAGGAGTGGCGGGATCCTATGCATGGTTATTACTCATTTGCTAACAACAGGATACCATAGGCTTCTCCTGGCTAACTCTCGATTGCTGCATGACTAAATCGCCACTGGGTGTTTACAAAATATTCAGGAGCCTACAAGTAGGGGAAACAAGGCGTAAAACGTAGTTCGGGGTTGACTGATAAACTGGTCTCTTTTAATGATTGAGCTCATCGTTTTTTCTCAGGTCATTACCAACCCTTTTGGCGAAAAGCTCCTTCATTGCATGATTTTTAAGATTGACTTCAGCAAACATTTTTTAGCTTAGTATTTTCATCCTCAAGCTCTTTTAATTATTTAATATCATTAGTTTTCATACTAGAATCAGTGAGTATTGAAAATATTAACGATCTTGTCCACTTCCCTTTAATTGAGACACACCAACTTAGAGTTTTCTAACTGTTTTCGATATGTCTCCGGTGGGAGATTATTTAAACTTTCGTGAGTTCGATTGTGGTTATAATCTTGCAGCCAAAACCATGCTAATTCTCGAACTTGGCTCAACGATTCAAATAAATACTCATTTAAAAATTCACGACGGAACGAACCATTAAAACGCTCGATAAATCCATTTTGTTGCGGTTTTTCCGGTTGAATATGGCACAACGAAATTTGATTATCTTCACCATAATTCAATAAGTTAACTGAAATGAGTTCAGAGCCATTATCGACTCGGATCTGTTTCGGCAACCCTCTTTCGGCTTTTAAACGTTCAAGCACCCTGATGACGCGTTCAGCCGGTAATGACGTATCAATCTCAATCTCCAAGCATTCACGCGTTCCTTCATCAATAAGATTGAGAGTTCTGAAGGGCTTACCGCAATATAAACTATCGTGCATAAAATCCAATGCTCATTGAATATTCGGGACTTTTTCTATCACTAATGATTTTTTCACGTTTCGGAAGCACTTTTTTAACCCGTTGTTTCAGGTTCAATCCTAATTGACAATAAACTCGTTTATGATTAAAAGGATAGCCTTGAAATCTCAGTCGGAAATAGCATTTCCAAAATCCCGATTGTGGCGATTTAGCTAACACAGATTATTACCACACGGTCTTTTTGCGCCAATCTATTAGCTGACGGTAAAATGTGGCGCGTGCCAATGACGTCAGCTCACAAGCCTTAGTGACTGATAAACCAGCCTCTTTTAATGATTGAGTACAGGCTCTCTTTTCAGCCACTACCAACTCTTTTTTGCGAAAAGCTCCTTCATCGCATGATTTTCAAGGCTAACTTCCGCAAAGAGCTTTTTCAGTTTTATGTTTTCCTCTTCAAGCTCTTTTAATCGTTTAACATCATTAGCTTCCCTACCACCATACTTTGATTTCCAATTATAATAAGTGGCATTACTTATCCCATTTTGACGGCAAATATCTTCTACTTTCATCCCTGAATCAGTGAATATTGAAAATATTATCGATCTGAGTTTCAGTAAGATGGGATTTTTCATCATGACTTCTGCAACTGTTACAGCAGAAAATCTAATTATAGTTGTCTCATTTTTTTTGGATAGTTTTTTAGTCATCTAAAATAATTTTATTATTTATTTTATTCATAACTTGCTGCAATTTTTTTTGCTAATTTATTGATAGGAAGTGGGGATTTAATTTCAAACTTAATTAAATTTTTTATGATGTTGTTATTCTATCATCCGATTAGATGTTTTTTATTCTTAAATTTTGTGGTGAGATAGGGTATTTTAGTGTGATACATTTTTTCATGATTTGGTTTATGGAAGAGTTTTGTTTTTTGCGGATTATAATAATGAGATTTTTTGTGTGATTTTATTAATTTTTATTGGATTGTTAATTTAACGTTATTCTATTCTTATTTTTTAACTACCCACTGTTTTGGTATTGATATCTTATCAATTATATTAATGTGATATGGGATTTTCAAAAAAGTAAACCGAATAAAAGTTATTTGTTAAAAATACTTATGATTTTAATTAGTAATAATTGTAGGTGTAGTCATCATTTTTCCATCATGTTTTTTTTGGGTAATTAGGTGATCCTTATTACCTAATTATAATTACGTTGAGTTTAATCATATGCTAAATCCTGTTGAATGTTTAAAAAAAGAGGATGTTATAAAGGTATATAACTCAGAGGTTTGGTTATTAACGCCAAATCAAGGAGAGCGTTTTGTTTTTGATATTCATCAAGATAAAGCATATGAACAGTGCGAAATTGTAAAGAGTTCTTTATTGATTTTAAATCGTGTCTCTGTCCATATAAAAAGCGAAAGTGTTATTTTTAGGTCATTAAAATTAGCGCGTTTAAGTAAACTTCTTGCATTTATGGATATGGCTTTTGGGAAAAATTTAGCCAAAGTGAAGCCTCCTCACTGGATGGTGCTTGAGTTAAGTAATCCTGAGATATGTGAGGATATCAAAAGCTGTGAGCGTTGGTTTTTAAAACAATATATGACTCCAACAGAAGAGTTCACTTTTTTTATTTCTATGTTACGTCAAATGGAAAGTTATTGTGTCATTCAATTTCTTTTTAACCAATCAAAAAGTGGTAATACTTTGATTGAGTTAGGTGAGAATTATGGTGTTTCTTACTCGCATTTTCGTCGATTATGTAATCATGCATTGGGCGGTAAAGTAAAAAATGAATTGAGGATCTGGCGGATGGCTCAGTCGTTGCTTGAAAACATAGAAAAAGAAGGCAACTTAACTCAATTAGCCCTTAATAATGGTTATGCCTCATCATCTCATTTCTCTAATGAGATTAGAGAAATGATGGGGGTATCTCCTCGTGATTTATCAAATATTATTAGATTGGCTTCTATTCAAAATGAAAACTAAAGTTATTTTTTCAGCGTTGTTTTTGTGTCTGGTGTCATATGGGATTACTGCGCCTCAAGCCGCCGAATTATCTGTGGAGTTAAATGCGAAAGGTGATCATGGTTACGTTGCAAAAGATGATAGCTTACGTAGCTTTTTTGAAGCTATGGCTGCCAAGCTTAATGAGCCCGTGATTGTTAGTAAACTTGCTGCAAGAAAAAAAATCACAGGGACTTTTGATTTCAGTCGACCAAAAGAGCTATTAGATAAGCTTTCTTTCCAATTAGGATTGCTTTGGTATTTTGATGGGCAAGCTATTTACATTTATGATGCGAGCGAAATTCGAAATGCTGTAATTTCATTACAAAATATCTCATTGACGTCATTTAATGATTTTCTTCGTAAGTCAGGGCTGTATGACCAGCGTTATCCTTTAAGAGGTGATAACAATAGTAATACGTTTTATGTTTCAGGTCCTCCTGTTTTTGTTGAGTTAATTGTTAATACGGCTACCTTAATTGATAAAAAAGATGAAGGTATTCAACTCGGAAAACAAAAAATAGGTGTTATTAGATTAAATAATACTTTTGTTAATGATCGTGTATATAAATTACGCGGTCAGGAAATTGCCATTCCTGGAATGGCGACAGTTATTGAGAATTTATTAGAGGGAGAAAAGCAACCTTTAGCTAATAATATTCTGAATAAACAAATTACTGAAATGCCTGATTTTGTTTCTGAAATGAACGGAACATCATCTGGTCCATTGAATTATAACTCTAACGTTAGTTTACCAGAGGCTTTAAAGCAAACCGCAGCTGCCGGTGATATTAAAGTTATTGCTTATCCTGGAACAAATAGCTTATTAGTTAAGGGAACTGCAGAACAAGTTGATTTTATTGAGTTATTAGTTAGAACGTTAGATATTACCAAACGTCATGTTGAATTATCTCTTTGGATTATTGATTTAAATAAAAGTGATTTGGATCAATTAGGTGTGGTATGGAGCGGAGGGATCAATTTAGGCGACAAATTAAGTATGTCTTTTAACCAGTCCACACCAATAAGTACGTTGGATGGCGGGAAGTTTATTGCTTCTGTGTATGCGCTTGAGCAAAAAAAACAAGCAACCGTTGTTTCCCGACCCGTTATTATGACGCAGGAAAATATTCCAGCGATTTTCGATAATAACCGAACATTCTATACCAAGCTCATTGGCGAGCGGACTTCCAGCTTAGCCGATGTTACTTATGGGACTTTGATTAGTGTTCTTCCTCGATTTGCTGCAGATGGACAAATCGAAATGTTACTGGATATTGAAGACGGTAATGAAGCGAGGACGGCTGATTATAGCAATGAAGAGAATGTTGATGTTTTACCTGAAGTTGGAAGAACCCATATCAGTACGATTGCTCGTGTCCCACAAGGTAAAAGTTTATTAATTGGAGGGTATACGCGTGATGCAAATTCTCAAGATTTACAGAAAGTTCCATTTCTAGGTGATCTTCCTTTTGTTGGCGGATTATTTCGTTATAACAATCAGAATAAGAGTAATACTGTTCGCGTTTTTTTAATTCAACCTAAAGAGATTGTTGAACCATTAATGTTTGATGCGAACGATGTTGCATTAAAGGTTACGAAAGAAGGCGGAGCTGATATTACCGATGATCCGTTACATAAATGGGTTATTAGTTTTTTAAATCGCGACACTGAATTAGAGCTGAATAATGGCAATTAATGTTTCCCCTGGCGGATTAATTTCTGCGAAAGTTCTTGCAAGGCAGGCTGCGCAGCAAGAGGTTAATCGACATAATGATGCTCGTCAAGCTGAGGCTTTGCAGACAGAGGATACTTCTCCCGGCGCTGAGATACAAAGATTTGTTCAATCTACAGATGAAATGTCTGCAGCGATGGCGCAATTTCGAAATCGACGCGATTACGATAAAAAAGCGGGAGAATTATCGAGTAGTTTTGAACGGGTTTTAGATGAGGATATTCTTCCTAAAGCCCAGAAAATACTGCAAACAGCCAAGCTTCAGAATGTTACTGCGGATGAATTATTACGACAAGCTCAAAAACTGTTTCCTGATCCGAGTGATTTAGTTTTAGTTTTAAGAGAATTGCTAAAACGAACTAAGTTAAGTGAAGCTGTACGTAAGAAATTACAAGTTTTATTGAAAGAGGTTGAAGCTCAAGCTGATCCTAAAATGCTTAAAGCAGGGATTAACTGTGCTCTTAAAGCGCGTTTGTTTGGTAAGTCGATGAACCTACAACCTGGGTTATTAAGGGCTAGTTATAGGCATTTTATTCAAAGTGAGTCTGACGAAATAGATACGTATAGTGATTGGGTAAGTAGTTATGGTTATCAAAGACGTTTAATTGTTTTGGATTATATTGAAGGTGCATTATTAAGCGACATTGATTCTTTAGATCCAAGTTGTTCTCATTTAGAGTTTGGATATTTATTAGGTCGATTAAGTCAGCTTAAATCACTACGTTCTGCGGATCTTTCTTTTATAGGGAAGCTAGTATCAAGCTCTTCTATATCGAGTTTTAACGTCGCAGAATCAGTTTGGTTATTGTTGATGTTTTCGCTATTAAAAGAACCCCATGCGGTTGATGCAATATTATCCGATATTCTTGGGGATGAGATTTTATTAAAAAGTCATAAAGAACATAGTGTGTTGCTATATGAATTATATATCGCCAGTAAAACATTACCGTCAACGTTATTTTTTGACCCAAGTTGGCGAGAGGATTTACTAGATTCTTTACGGAATATGGCTGATATCGCTTATCGAAATGAATTAATTGAGCAACGCCGTCGAACTAATTAATGATATTTTACCTATTCTATCAGGATAATTCATAGTGTTTAACTCTCTGCTTAATGGTGTCAGGCTTCGTCCTGAATTAATAATTTTGTTATTAATGGTAATGATAATTGCAATGTTTATCATTCCATTACCCACGTATTTAGTAGACTTTTTGCTCGCATTAAATATGGTTTTAGCCATATTAGTGTTCATGGGCTCTTTCTATATTGATCGGATTTTAAGTTTTTCTACCTTTCCAGCGGTACTATTAATCACCACGCTTTTTCGTTTAGCTCTTTCAATTAGTACGAGTCGTCTGATTCTAATTGAAGCAGACGCCGGGGAGATTATTGCTACGTTTGGGCAGTTTGTCATAGGAGATAGCTTAGCTGTTGGTTTTGTTGTGTTCTCAATCGTCACTATTGTTCAGTTTATTGTTATTACCAAAGGTTCTGAACGTGTGGCTGAGGTTGCAGCTCGATTTTCTCTTGATGGGATGCCGGGTAAACAGATGAGTATTGATGCGGATTTGAAAGCTGGGATCATTGATGCTGATGCGGCTCGAGAACGACGCAGTGTTTTGGAAAGAGAAAGCCAGCTATATGGTTCTTTTGATGGTGCAATGAAATTCATTAAAGGGGATGCTATTGCTGGGATTATTATCATCTTTGTTAACTTTATTGGCGGGATCTCCGTTGGAATGACTCGCCACAATATGGATTTTTCTGGGGCTCTTTCTACCTATACGATGTTGACCATCGGTGACGGTCTTGTTGCTCAGATCCCTGCTCTATTAATTGCGATCAGTGCTGGATTTATTGTGACTCGTGTTAATGGTGATAGTGACAACATGGGTCGTAATATTATGGGGCAGTTACTCGGAAATCCTTTTGTTCTAGCGGTAACCGCAGTACTGACGATTGCTATGGGGACATTACCTGGTTTTCCTTTCCCTGTTTTTATTATTTTATCTACTGTATTAGGTATTCTGTTTTATTTTAAATGGCGCTCAAGTAAATCTTCAGATTCTTTAATGAAGAAAGGGAGTGATAAACCTATATCTCGATTTGGGGACGCCAAAGGAGATACATCGGCTACTAATACGAGTGCTCAAGATAATTCGTCATTGGGTTTAATTACAAACCTTGACAAAGTCTCAACTGAAACTGTTCCATTAATTCTTTTGGTACCCAAAAATCGATGTGCTGCATTAGAGAAAAGTCAATTTATTGAGCGTTTACAGAGCCAGTTTTTTATTGATTATGGTGTGAGGCTCCCTGATATGCTGTTACGTGATAGCAATCAAGAGTCGATGGATAATACGGTTTCGTTACTCATTAATGAAATTCGCGTTGATCAATTTGAACTGTATTTTGACTTAGTTCGTATTATTAATTATTCGGATGAAGTGAACTCTCTTGGGATTGACCTTACCTATAGTCATTACGGGGCTAGCACCTGTGTATGGGTTCATCCGTCTCATAGCGAAATATTAGAGAAACTAGGTTATCAATTACGTTCCGCAACAGATGAACTGTATCATTGTATTTCTGTGTTATTAGTTCGTAATGTCCATGAGTATTTTGGCATACAAGAAACTAAACATATGCTGGACCAACTCGAAGATAAGTATCCTGACTTGCTCAAAGAGGTTTTACGACATGCAACGGTTCAGCGTATCTCGGAAGTGTTCCAACGATTATTAAATGAAAGAATTTCTATTCGTAATATGAAATTAATAATGGAAGCTCTCGCACTTTGGGCTCCGAGAGAGAAAGATGTTATCAACCTTGTTGAGCATGTTCGAGGAATGATGGCTCGCTATATTTGCCATAAATTTGCGTATGGCAGTGAGTTACGTGTAGTCATGATCTCATCCGAAGTAGAAGATATTATTCGTAAAGGAATTAGGCAAACATCAGGGAGTGCATTCCTTAATTTAGAACCTGAAACGATGGACAGTTTAATGGATCTATTTTCTTTAGGTCTTAATGAGTTACCGATAGCACATAAAGATATTGTGTTATTAACATCTGTGGATGTTCGCCGATTTATTAAAAAATTAGTTGAAAATCGTTTTCCAGATTTGGAAGTAGTCTCTTTTGGGGAGATAACAGATAGCAAATCTGTAAATGTTATAAAAACAATCTAAATCAAGGTTAATTATTTATGAATACGTTAGACATTGCACAATTAGTCCGTTCTGCTCTGGAATCTCATGGCTGTGATCCCTCATTAATTAGCGATATTGATAATCATTCAACAATTGTTCTTGATTTATTTGATTTACCAAGTATTTACATTAGCGTTGTTGATGAGGATGTTTGGTTATGGGCATCTCTGTGTGATTATTCTGATTCTGTTCTTGATCAACGTGCTTCTGGATTATTACGCGCATTAATGGCGGGATGCTCATTTATGAGAACAGGGCAGTTACAGTTAACGAATCAAGATAATGCATTAGTATTACAAGGATTAGTTCATCAAGATAATTTATTGGATAGTGCAAAATTTGCAGAGTCATTAAATGAATTCTTTAATCAATTAGAGCATTTTTGTCAGTCATTATTACGATGAAATCACTTCGTTTACTTCAAAAGTTAGCACACCCTCAGCGAATATCTGGACCAATATTAGAAGCAGAGTTACCAGATGTTGCAATTGGTGAGCTGTGTAATATTCGAGCTCATTGGCAAGATGACTCTGTGATTGCGCGTGCGCAGGTTGTGGGATTACAACGTGACTGTACTGTTTTAAGTTTAATCGGTAATGCTAATGGATTAACGCGTAACGCGGTTATTGTACCGACAGGACGAGCATTATCCGTCCCATTAGGTAACTTTGTTTTAGGCTCAGTTATTGATCCTACGGGACGAATTGTTGAGCGTTTTGCATCAGAAATTCCTTCTACTAAAGAAGAGCGCATGATTGATGTTGCTCCTCCGGAATATTTTTCTCGTGTAGGGGTGAATGAACCATTAGTTACAGGGATCAGGGTGATTGACGGTGTTCTCACTTGTGGTGTTGGTCAACGTATCGGAATTTTTGCATCTGCTGGCTGTGGTAAAACAATGCTGATGCATATGCTTATTGACCAAACGGAAGCCGATGTTTTTGTTATCGGATTAATTGGTGAGCGGGGGCGTGAGGTCACTGAATTTGTGTCAACGTTACAAGGATCACCAAAAAAAGATCGCTGTGTTTTGGTGTTTGCAACTTCTGATTTTTCCTCTGTTGATAGGTGTAATGCTGCATTACTAGCAACCACAGTTGCCGAGTTTTTTAGGGATCAAGGAAAGCGAGTTGTTTTATTTATTGATTCAATGACTCGTTATACTCGTGCGTTACGTGATGTTGCACTTGCTGCGGGGGAAGCCCCCGCTCGCCGTGGTTATCCTGCATCTGTTTTTGACAGTTTACCTCGGATACTTGAGCGTCCTGGCGCAACAAACAAAGGAAGTATCACCGCGTTTTATACTGTTTTATTAGAAGGTGAAGATGAGCCCGATCCAATGGCGGATGAAATTCGTTCGATTCTTGATGGGCATTTTTATTTGAGCCGAAAATTAGCAGGACAAGGTCATTATCCTGCTATCGATGTTCTCAAAAGCGTTAGCCGGGTCTTTGGTCAAATAACGACGGAAGAACATCAATCGGTCGCCTTCAATGTTCGAAAGCTAATTACGAAGCTTGATGAGTTGCAGATTTTTATTGATCTTGGTGAATATAAACACGGCGAAAACTCTGAAAATGATTTTGCTATGAATATGAGAGAGCCATTGAAACGATGGTTATGTCAGCCAATAAATCAATATTCGTCGTTCTCAGATACGTTACGGGGAATGTATGCCCTTTCGTAAGAAAATTAGGACATTGATTCATCGTTGCCAACTATCACAATCACGTTGTGATGTTCAGATTGCGGGATTATCTCGTGAAATCCAAGAATTGATGTCATCAAAAGAGTCTATCCAGGTTCAAATTGAGGGATTAAGGCAGTTATTAAAAACACAACGAGTAAATGCCGAAACGTTAAATCGAGAGCAATTAAATGCCATGTTGCGTAAGCAATCTGTACTTAGGCGTAAGATATACGAGTGTAATACGTTGATAAGTCAAATTATCGAGCAGTGTAAAGAGTTAGAAGAAAAACGGGTAGCGTTACAACAAAAACGACAATATTGGTTGCGAAAAGAAGAAAACTATAACCGTTGGTTATCAAAGCAAAAGCAACAAATCTATTTATTTAATTTACGTCAAGATGAAATTGAACAAGAGGAAAGAATACAATGGAATCTATAGCATTTTCTAACATTGGTGAAAAAACGGATATCGTTTTGCAGGAAAATGTGGAAAGTCTTGATGAAATTTTACGTTCTAAAGTTGAGGATAAGTCTAACTCTAACTCAGAGGAGCGTGAAGATGAGATGCTTTCTATGGAAGGATTCCTGGGGGCTCCATTAGCGATGTTATCAACAATATCTACTAAATATCAACGCGGTGTTCAGTCTCAAGAGCAAAAGAATAAAAATGGAATGGGGAATTTCCGTAATGACAATTTGCTTTCATTGAAATTAAATAACACGAAATCAATACTGAATGTAGGGGAAGGCAAAGCTTTAGCTAGAGGAGAATCTGCATCGGTTAAAAATTCTGAACCCCTTGATGTTATTAGGCAAAAATTAATTAGCAGTGAAGAAATATCAACGGATGGCGAAGATAGTCTTCTATCATCATTGAAAAAAGATAATGTTTCAACATTCAAAAGTGCTGAAGGCGGTGCGTTGTCTATGACAATGTTATCGGCATCAACATTATCATCTTCATCTGTCGTCGATGCAAAAATGAACGCGAGTTTATTACATAGTTCGACTTTAGAAGCCAAGATCCAGGCTGCGGTAGAAAATAGAAAAACGTTGGATACTTCAAGTATGGACTCAAATTCATTGACATATCGCTTTCAGCGTTGGGGAGGCGAGTATTCAGTGAATATTCAAGCTCAAAGTGGCTCAATGATGCTATCTCCTTCAGATGCGCTTGTTGAACAGAAATTAAATGATAATTGGCAATCCGGAAATCCTCATCGTTGGCATTTAGTCCAAGAGGACAATAGAGATGGGCACCAGTCTCAAAATCAGCACATGACTGATGATGAGGAGGATTAATGTCATTTCGGTTAAAAAAAATAGCTCAAAATGAGCTTCTTCTTTCCAGTGCTGCGGCTATTTGGCAGCGACAAGGTGAGGTGGCCTCGATTGGTTTCCCCCCCAAACATGGTAAATGGGTTAAGTGTGGTGATTCTCAACGTCTTTGGGAAGGTTGGATATTATTAACTGATTGGCTTGAAGCGATTTCTCCTGAGTTAGCAAAATTGGCTGTCTCTGCAAAAGCAGAAAATCAGATTATTCATTGGTTGGTCTCTAAAGAGCGACCATTTGAATGTCCTATGCATGAATTAGGCTATCAACGGCTATGGTTTAGTGATGTGATATCTGGAGAACATTTACCTGATAAAGCATTGTTACGCATATTGAGTAGTCATGGGCCTATATGGCTTGAAAAAGTCCCCAAAATTGGACCAAAAAAAGTATCCATTGTGCCCTCTAATTTATCTTGGCCAATATCGTTAAGTCTAGGATATAGCAAGGTTCAATTGAAGGTGTTAGAACAGATTGAACTTGGGGATGTATTACTCATTCAGACAAAATTATCTGAAGTATTTTGTTATACAAAAAAATTAGGTCTTTTTCAGTATGTTGATGAGGGGGTGATTATGGAAGTACAAGATCTTAATAATACCGAGGAGATGCATAGTGATGCCTCAAGTGTTGACTCTATTCAGAAGATGGATGCAATCCCAGTTAAGATGGAGTTTATTTTACATCGTAAACATTTAAGTTTATTGGAACTACAATGTTTATATGAGGGTCATGTTTTTCCGTTACCAAATGACTCCGAATCTCGTATTGAAGTTCGTGTCAATGATGTTTTATTGGGATATGGTGAATTAGTTCAACTGGATGATTCATTAGGCGTTGAAATAACTAAGTGGTTAAATGAGAGTAAGTAATAATGACTAATGATATTTCGTTGATTGCTATATTAGCATTTTTTACATTATTACCATTTATTATTGCTGCGGGTACTTGTTTTTTAAAGATTTCAATTGTTTTTATTATGGTACGGAACGCATTGGGCTTACAGCAAGTTCCATCTAATATGGTGCTCAATGGAATAGCATTATTACTTTCTTTGTTTGTTATGTTACCGATTACACAAGAAGCTTATGATTATTATAATGATGAAAATGTCAATTTTAATGATGCAACATCGCTGAGTCAGTTTGTTGATAATGGGTTAGTTGGTTATCGTGAGTATTTAACTAAATATTCTGATAAAGAATTAGTTAAGTTTTTTGAAAAAATACAATTAAATCGTATTCAAGAAGGTAATGAAACGACAGTGACAGATGATGATTTAGATGAACCCTCTATTTTTTCTTTGTTACCAGCATATGCTTTGAGTGAAATAAAGAGTGCATTTAAAATAGGATTTTATATTTATTTGCCTTTTGTTGTTATTGACCTTGTTGTGTCGAGTGTTTTACTCGCGTTGGGTATGATGATGATGAGCCCTGTCACCATATCAACACCAATTAAATTGATATTATTTGTTGCATTTGATGGATGGACCTTATTATCTGAGGGACTCGTTATGCAATATATGGAATTAGCTAAGTGAGGATGATGGAATATAGGTGAAATGGTGTATATATGAATGATTTAGTTTTTGCTGGAAATAAATCACTGTATTTAGTTTTAATTTTATCTAGTTGGCCAATTATTATTGCGACAGTAATTGGTTTACTCGTTGGTTTATTTCAGACGGTAACTCAATTACAAGAACAAACATTACCATTTGGTCTCAAATTACTTGGGGTTTGTTTGTGTTTTCTATTACTTTCAGGTTGGTATGGTGATGTGCTTCTTTCCTTCAGTCGAGAGGTATTAAATTTAGCTCTTATTAAGGGATGATGAATGTCATTTGACCTATTTTTTGAAGCTCATGCATGGGTTTATACGGCATCATTGGGGCTTGCTCGGGTGTCTCCAGTCTTCTTTATGCTACCATTTTTAAATAATAATGTGCTAACTGGCGTTGTTCGTAATTCAGTAATCGTTATTGTTGCTGTTAGTGTATGGCCGTATGAAGTGTCTTCAACAGAATTACCGAACACACTTCCAGCAATAGCCGTAATCGCTCAAGAAGTCATCATTGGCCTTATTCTTGGTTTTCTCGTTGCGTGGCCTTTTTGGGTTATGCATGCATTAGGTAATATTGTTGATAACCAAAGAGGTGCAACATTAAGTAGCACAATTGACCCAGCTAATGGTATTGATACTTCTGAAATGGCAAATTTTTTAAATCTATTTACTGCTGTGATTTTTTTACAAAATGGAGGATTACAGATGATGGTAGAGACTTTCTATGAAAGTTATCAATTATGTAATCCTACGGAGTCATGCTTTCCTTCTTTACCGCCTGTACTCAGTTTTATTAATACAATTACAGCGCAATCATTTGTTTTAGCGAGTCCTATTTTGGCAGTTTTATTATTATCAGAGGTTGTTTTAGGTTTACTTTCTAGATTTGCACCACAAATGAATGCTTTTGCAATTTCGTTAACGATTAAAAGTGGTCTTGCTGTACTTATTATGTTGTTTTATTTTTCACCTGTTTTTCCAGATAATATATTAAAATTATCATTTACGCCTGCTTTACTAGATACTTGGATTTCAGATATTAAGTGATCTTATGTCATCGAACAAAACAGAACAGCCTACACGGAAAAGACTAGAAGAAGCGAAAAAAAAAGGACAGTCATTTAAGAGTAAAGACTTTATTGTCGCATGTTTGACGCTGGGTGGTATTTTATATCTCGTTTCTTTTAGTTCTTTTGATGAATTTATGGGGATGATTAGGATATTTCTTCAGTCTGAAAACCCCCAGAGTATTACGGACTATTCTAAAGCTGTGTTCATGTTAGGAATGAAGTTTCTTCTTCCTTTCATTGCATTGTGTGTTTTTATATCGGCATTACCTGCATTATTGCAAGTCGGGTTTGTTTTAGCTACCGAAGCACTGAAACTTAATTTATCAGCATTGAATCCTGTTCAAGGTGTTAAGAAGCTGTTTAGCCTTAGAACTATTAAAGATACGATTAAAACTTTGCTCTATCTTTCTTGTTTCATTATCGCTATTACTATCGTCTGGAAAAATAATAAAGAATTATTATTTTCTCAAGTTAATGGTGATTTATTCGGTGTGGCAATTGTTTGGGAAAAGTTATTATTTTCTTTAGTCATTATATGCCTTGGTTGTTCTCTTATTATATTATTATTAGATGCACTCGCTGAATACTTTCTTACCATGAAAGATATGAAAATGGATAAAGAAGAAGTTAAACGAGAAATGAAAGAGTCTGAGGGAAATCCAGAAATTAAGGCTCGTCGACGCGAAATTCATATGGAAATATTATCAGAGCAAGTTAAATCTGATATTGAAAACTCTCGACTTATTGTTGCTAACCCAACACATATTGCTATCGGTATTTACTTCAGGCCGGATTTATCACCAATTCCTTTAATTTCAGTTCGAGAAACTAATCAAAAAGCATTAGCTGTTCGTGCTTATGCTGAAAAAGTCGGAGTTCCTGTTATTACTGATATTAAATTAGCTAGACGGATATACAAAACTCACCGTCGTTATGATTTTGTTTGTCTTGAAGAGATTGATGAGGTATTGCGTCTCTTGGTGTGGTTAGAGGAAGTTGAGAATGCAGGAATAGGGGAGTCAGTAAATAAAAGTGAGTGATAGCTATTTAAATAGAATACTGCATTTTTGTGTGAGCGATTTTTGAATGTAGTCAGTTTAGTCTTAAGTTTAAATATAACCATAAAGCTGAGTCAGTCATTTTCGTAAATGTGACTCAGCGATATAAAAACGGAGATTTATTATGAGTGTTGATAAAAGCGTAAATGATGAAGAGCGTGTTATTGAGATGCTATGGGATGCCATAAGTAATGGCGCCACATTGAAAGATGTGCATGGCATACCTGAAAATATGATGGAGGGGTTATATGCACACGCTTATGATTTCTATAATAAAGGGCGCTTGGATGAAGCCGAAACATTTTTCCGTTTTTTATGTCTTTATGATTTTTACAATCCAAATTACACCATGGGATTGGCGGCTGTTTGCCAGTTGAAAAAACAATATCAAAAAGCTTGCGATCTTTATGCCGTGGCTTTCGCCTTATTAAAAAATGATTATAGACCTGTTTTTTTTACGGGGCAGTGTCAGTTAATGATGAGTAAAGCCGCGAAAGCAAAACAGTGTTTTGAATTAGTGTATGAACGATCAGAGGATGAATCTTTAAAATCAAAAGCCTTCATTTATTTGGAAACACTTAAGGAGGTTGCAGATAATTCATCCAATAAACCAAAAGAGGAATAGGTATGAATAACTCAGGTATCACTGGTGGTCTTGGGGGGCGCATTGACCCATCATTAGCGAGAGCTGCGTTTGAGCATGTTCGTAAGGGCGATAATTTTGTTCAGGCAGCAGATGAGGCATTAAAAGCTGTTTTGGCGTCAAAAGCAAGTGAAACCGATGCTGTATCACCCACGAAGATAGATGCTAATGGTTTAAAGTCTGTTCCATTAACACCGCCTTCAGCAGAGGCGAAAGAGGCATTAAATTCCGAAGGGACTCTAACGTTTCTATTAGGGCAATTGATGGCATTGATGGGCGAGGTTTCTATCTCTCAGTTGGAAGCCCGTTTAGATGCATGGAAAGCGATGGTAGAGGCTAATAAAGCCTTGAGTGACAAAATCTCATCTGACTTTCAATCTGCAGCAGCTGATGCTGAGAAAGCGATGGATTCCTACCAGGATGCTCTTGAGGAATTAAGAAATATTAAACAAAAGCAAGAAGCTCAGTCCAAAGTTTTACAAAGTGCCCAAGAGAAGTTGTCAAAGCTAAAACCAGGTGATTCAGGTTATCAAGAGGCTTTGGCTAGTGTTGAACAAGCGTCTAAAGAGGCTGAGTCGCTACAAAAACAATCCGAGGCTGCTGAACAAAAAGCCATGAGCGCCCATGCGGATGCGACTGAGAAAGCAGAAAAAGCGGATAAAATTTTAACGCAATCTCAAGGTTTAAACCTTCCCCGTAGCCAAAATGAACAAAATGCTGAGGATAACCTGACAAGTGTTGCCAGGATGACGATGCTGATGTCAATGTTTGTTCAATTAGTGGGTAAAAATAGTGAAGAATCTTTAAAAGCTGATTTAGACATCTTTAAAGCTTTGCAAGAAGGTCGCCAAAAAGAAATGGAAACTAAAGCGGCTGAGTATGCAAAAGAAGTCCAAAAAGCCGAAGAAGTTAATAGGATCATGGGCTGTGTGGGGAAAATTGTTGGTGCATTATTAACGATTGCTAGCATAGTTGGTGCGGTATTCTCTGGGGGGGCTAGTTTAGCATTGGCCGCGGCTGGTGTGGCGTTAATGGTGGCTGATGAAGTTACGAAAGCTGCTACTGGTACCTCGTTTATACAGCAGGCGCTTAATCCGATAATGGAAAATATATTGAAGCCATTGATGCAGGCCATAGGTAAGGCACTTTCAGACGTATTGGGTGCTTTAGGGGTAGATAAGAAAACGGCTGACTTAGTCGGAAGTATTTTAGGGGCTGTATTGGCTGCTGTTGCGATGGTTGCCGTGATTGCCGTCGTTGCGGTTGTCGGTAAAGGGGCTGCGTCAAAGCTTGGCGATATGATGAGTAAGTTGTTGGGAGAGTCAATCAAAAAACTCATGCCAACGGTTTTACGTCAGCTTGCTAGTAATGGTAGTAAAGTATTATCGCAAGGAATGCAGCGCCTAACGAATGGGTTAGGGGAGCTCGGCGCTAAGGCGGGATTAAAGGCTGATGCATTATCTAAAGAGCTGATTGGTAATACAATTAACAAAACAGTTTTAGGTCTGGAAGTTGCCCATACCGGTGCTCAGTCCACAGGTAATATTACTCAAGGGGTATTTTTAAAGAACTCCACTGAGGCACTTGCCGACTTTACAGTAGCAAAAGCATCGAATGAACAAATTCAAATGTGGTTACGTGAGGCTGTTGAGAAATTCAGTAATGACTTAAAAGTGACACAAGAATTACAACAAATGTTATCAGCGGCAGCACAGAACAGTGCTGAAACTGCTCGTGCAATATTACGCCAAAGTCGTGCATAAATTTTATTTAATAGGGAGAATAATATGTTACCAGTTAATAGTACTCATGTTCAACCTGCAGGTTTGACTAATTACGCAACACAAGATACTCCAGTTACTGGTGCTAAAGTGGGGATCAGCGCGGCTGATTTATTACCGATTTTAGCTAGTGTTGGAAAGAATGATATCGCAATTCAATCTTTTTTTACTGGTCCTGAGTTAGCCGCACCAGGAAAAGCGCCTTCACCAGAGGTATTAAGTGAGCTAGTCTTGTTTTTACAAGGTAAAGCGGAAGACCCTGAATTTTCAGGTGATATCAGTAAGCTCCATTCAAAACTGTCTACTCAGGTTGATGAGCTGATTCAAAGTAAAATGAAAGAAACTGGACTTGAAGAAGGAAAATTCCTCGACATTTCAGGCTTTTCTTCAAGGGCGGTGTCGTTGTTAGTGGCTGCAAATATTTTGATGTTGTCATTAAGTCAAGCAGAAACTCACTTGAGCTCTAAGTTATCATTAGTGAGCTTTGAAGCAACAAAAATGACGGCGGCTTCTTTGGTTAGAGAAGGTATGGATATGCTTTCGGGGGCGATTTCACAATCGGCCTTGCAGTTAGGTATTACAGCTGTTGGTGCTAAAAAAGAGCATTCTGGTATTCAACATGAGCGTGGTGCATTAAAGAATAATGCGGCAAAGATTAATAAGTTATCATCTGAAGCAACCGGTATTCAACGCACGTTGACTGAGCACCACCGAGTTCAGTTAGGGGCTGATAATGTTGATGGTTTAACATCATTAAATTTAAATTCTCCGAATCCAAGAGTGAATGCGGGATTATCAGGGGTAGATGTTGTTGATGGTGCTGCTTCAAGCTCGATTGAATTAGGCGCAAGCAATAAGACTTTATCTGCTGAGCATAAGGCTGTTTTACAAAAAAGATTAGAATCAGTTAATCACGATGTTGCCAACGAAGAACTTGCATTAGGTGATAATAAACTCAAGGCCAGAAATAAGCAAATGGTCGGTGGGGCTATTATGAATTCGGGGGCGAGTGTGGGCGGCGTTGCTGCATCTGGTGGACAGTATGCTGCAACGATGGAACGTTCTGAGCAACAAATTAGTACAGCAAGTAGCCGTCTGTCCGGTGAAGCTTCAGATAATACCAAAGATGCGGCTAAAAAATCCAAAGAATTATTGCAGGAATTATTGCGTCTTATGAATGAGATCAATCAATCGAAGAGTGCAACAGCTTCTGCTATCGCAGGAAACATCCGCGCTTAATCTCGATTGGTAATTTCTTCATCACTTCACCTTATTGGTTATTTTCATTTCCCCATGATGTCGTTAACGTCGTGGGGATTATAGGGGAATTTTATGTTTAGCATTTCTAATACTTCTACTCCTCGAACTTCTCAGCTAAATCCTACCGAACAATCCCAAACCAATGTATCGACAGAGGTAAAGCAAGAAGCAGGGACCGAAAAAAAAGAGGTAGGACATCATGGTTTGCACTTTTCTGCTTTGCAATATGCTGACTTAAAAGTAAAACAACTGTTAAGCCTAAATGGTGAGCGACCGACATTAGAGACAATGAATGAAAAAATTAATGAGCGGGTTTTAACAAGACAGCATGTTGAGGGGGCATTAAAAAGTTTAGCAAGTAGCCATGTAGTATTGACTGAAGAACAAAAGCAACAATTACAGCAAGGGTTTGGAGAGAATTTACCTAAATTACTGATGTTGAACGCCGGTGATAATACTATCTCCGGGCAAGTCATGATGTCTGATGCTGAATTATGGGAAAAAATTTCTGAGAGTATCGGTGATATCAATGACAGCTATTTAAAAATGTATGAAAGTACGGTGGCGGGATATACCTACTTTTATCAAAAGTTTAGTGAAAAAATATTGGCTCAAATGGGCTCATGGGTTCAGCCGGGTAAAGATGGTAATTCAGTAAAGCTCTCAGCAAGAGCTATAACAGATACACTATGGGGTATTCTTAATGCTTGTAAGGGGGAGAAGGGCACTGAAGATCCTTCATATGTGCTACTTCCTCCTCAATCAGGTGGTTCACCTGTTGAGACGTTTACTGAAGATGAGGCAAAAATGTGGGCTGCTGAATTGGGTTTGCCATCCAGTTGTGTTCAACCAAGAAATGGCGGTTATGTTGTTCTTCCGGATCTGACGCCTTTAGAAACGATGCTAAATGAACTTGAGGAGCTTAAGCAGGCTTCGAGTAATGGCTCTGTATTAGAGCTTGACAACGCAAAATATCAAGCTTGGCAAGCCGGGTTTAAATCTCAGGAAGAAAATTTAAAAACGACGCTTCAGACATTGACGCAAAAATACAGTAATGCAAATTCACTATACGATAATTTAGTTAAGGTTTTAAGTAGTACAATAAGTAGTTGTTTAGAAACAGCAAAAAGTTTTTTACAAGGTTAAGTTTTTAGGAGAGTGATATCATGAATCCTGCTGGTTTGTCGAGTGCGGTATCGCTAGGTAATCTGGCTCCAGATATGAGCAATGTAAATAACATTCAAACGCCATTAGGGGGCAGTGTTCGCGGGGTTGAAGGGAGTCGAATACAGCGGAGTCACTCCTGTCCAGATTTGTCGGGAGGAAAGCTTGAGCTTTTCGCTGCATTTCAGCGTAAAGCGAATTTGGATGCCTTAATTGATACTGTTAAATCTGAATCTGCTCAGCAGAAGTTACGTGATATCTTAACTCAATCGCCTAATGCTTCAGCTAAGCATGAAGTTGAGCGATTCGCTACCGTTTTTCGTCAATTAAAGCAAAATCCAGACCTTACCCCAGCTCAACAAGGTCTTCTTTTAGAGCTTGCAGAACAATATGCTGAAAAAATTATCGCGGATGGTTTAGGCAGTAAATCTGCATTTGGTCCATGGAATGGATCGAATCAAAAGGATTTTAAAAAACGCCAAGAATTAGAACATAGATTAGCTAGTTTAGTCTGTGAATGTACTCAAGGTGATGGTCTGGCGTTGGGTAATCACTTTGCACAAAAAGAAGTTTTGCCATTTATCTTATCTTGCTTACAAGACCAATTTGGTTGTGGGCTCAGTGACGAATCAGCTCAGCAAATAGTGCAATTAGTTGACAAAGCGGCAATGCAGGCTTTAGAAGCTATCCGTCACCGCTATCTTGACTTGATAGATGAACAAGGTATGGGGGTTGGTAAACAGGCTCGTGACCTTGAGACTATCGGGATGATGCCTTTGCTTTTAAGAAATATATTGGCAACTATCCCTAAAGATTTATTACCCGATGAAGTTGATGCAACAATACCACGACAACCGAGAGATGCTGAGCCTGCTGGGCCAGCTGATCCCAATGCCCCTACTGGTCCTACAGACCCATTAGACAGAGGGATAACCATTAATGTTGGTGGGATTAGTATTGATAATCGTAGCTATCATTATGATAGTCATGATATTACGACCACTAATAACACCAATGGAAACGATCCTCTGGTAACGAAAGGGTATGAGGATGCTAGCACATCAACGGATGATGATCTTTCTGCAACTGGCGGTCGAGAGGCCACCGGTGGTGGTCATGGTGGCGATATCACCTCGAGTGGTGAAGGTCGTGACGCCATTTCTTCAGGCAGTCAAACCCCGGATGATGATCTTTCTGCGACTCGGGGTCGAGAGGCTGCCGGTGGTGGTCATGGTGGCGATATCACCTCGAGTGGTGAAGGTCGTGACGCCATTTCTTCAGGCAGTCAAACCCCGGATGATGATCTTTCTGCGACTCGGGGTCGAGAGGCTGCCGGTGGTGGTCATGGTGGAGATATCACCTCGAGTGGTGAAGGGCGTGACGCCATTTCTTCAGGCAGTCAAACCCCGGATGATGATCTTTCTGCGACTCGGGGTCGAGAGGCTGCCGGTGGTGGTCATGGTGGTGATATCACCTCGAGTGGTGAAGGTCGTGACGCCATTTCTTCAGGCAGTCAAACCCCGGATGATGATCTTTCTGCGACTCGGGGTCGAGAGGCTACCGGTGGTGGTCATGGTGGTGATATCACCTCGAGTGGTGAAGGTCGTGACGCCATTTCTTCAGGCAGTCAAACCCCGGATGATGATCTTTCTGCGACTCGGGGTCGAGAGGCTGCCGGTGGTGGTCATGGTGGTGATATCACCTCGAGTGGTGAAGGGCGTGACGCCATTTCTTCAGGCAATCAAACCCTGGATGATGATCTTTTTGCGACTCGGGGTCGAGAGGCTACCGGTGGTGGTCATGGTGGTGATATCACCTCGAGTGGTGAAGGTCGTGACGCCATTTCTTCAGGCAGTCAAACCCCGGATGATGATCTTTCTGCGACTCGGGGTCGAGAGGCTGCCGGTGGTGGTCATGGTGGTGATATCACCTCGAGTGGTGAAGGGCGTGACGCCATTTCTTCAGGCAATCAAACCCCGGATGATGATCTTTCTGCGACTCGGGGTCGAGAGGCTGCCGGTGGTGGTCATGGTGGCGATATTACCTCGAGTGGTGAAGGTCGTGACGCCATTTCTTCAGGCAATCAAACCCTGGATGATGATCTTTTTGCGACTCAGGGTCGAGAGGCTTCCGGTGATGGTCTCTATTATGGGGTCTTACTTAAAGATAATTTACGCTCTTCTGAGTTACCGAGTGAGACGGTGGCTCGCGGGGTAGGATTTGATCCGGCGCAAGCGTTACTGTCTGCCACCCGCCGTGCTTTAGAGCAGAAGGACAATCAACGTTCGGATGAGGCGAAAGGCTTGGAGCAGCTGCGTAATGCGCTATTACCAAGTTCATCGACGGAGAGACATGCAGCCTTGCAAAGCACGAGTGATGCGCCGGAATATCATGAGCAACTGAATACGTTGACCAATATCTTGCAAAATCACCCGGGGTTAGAGCGTAATCGTCCGGTATTGCAAGGGTTTGCGATGATGTTAAACCGAGTCTCGGGACTGTCTGAGCAAACGCCAAGCAGCCCATTGTTGGGGGCTATCCTGGCGGGATTGAATGTGCCGGCAGCGGGCGGTCATGGCGGTAATGCCGCGAACGCGTCGACGGTGACGGATGCCAACGGACATTCGGGCTCTCAAGGTGATAATGCCGGAACGGGGCTCTCTGACACGCAACCAGGGGCATCAGGCTCTGAGCGCGTGAGCCGCGGGACGGATTCAGGCATGCCTTCGGACGGCAATGGTGATGTCACGCCAAATGGTCGTGATGGAGCGTCTGGGGGGAATGGCCGTGGTGACGTCGGTCACTCAAGTCACGGTGGCGCGTCCGGTGAACAAGGGGGCAATGGCGTCTCCGGTGGCAATGGTCAAGGTGGCGCCGCGGGAAATCCGGGGGCGGTTGCTAACGACGGTATTAATCCGGTTTCACCATCGGCTAACGGGGCTTATGAGGGGGTCTTACTTAAAGATAATTTACGCTCTTCTGAGTTACCGAGTGAGACGGTGGCTCGCGGGGTAGGATTTGATCCGGCGCAAGCGTTACTGTCTGCCACCCGCCGTGCTTTAGAGCAGAAGGACAATCAACGTTCGGATGAGGCGAAAGGCTTGGAGCAGCTGCGTAATGCGCTATTACCAAGTTCATCGACGGCGAGACATGCAGCCTTGCAAAGCACGAGTGATGCGCCGGAATATCATGAGCAACTGAATACGTTGACCAATATCTTGCAAAATCACCCGGGGTTAGAGCGTAATCGTCCGGTATTGCAAGGGTTTGCGATGATGTTAAACCGAGTCTCGGGACTGTCTGAGCAAACGCCACACAGCCCATTGTTGGGGGCTATCCTGGCGGGATTGAATGTGCCGGCAGCGGGCGGTCATGGCGGCAATACCGCGAACGCGTCGACGGTGACGGACGCCAACGGACATTCGGGGTCTCAAGGTGATAATGCCGGAACGGGGCGCTCCGACACGCAACCAGGGGCATCAGGCTCTGAGCGCGTGAGCCGCGGGACGGATTCAGGCATGCCTTCGGACGGCAATGGTGATGTCACGCCAAATGATCGTGATGGAGCGTCTGGGGGGAATGGCCGTGGTGACGTCGGTCACTCAAGTCACGGTGGCGCGTCCGGTGAACAAGGGGGCAATGGCGTCTCCGGTGGCAATGGTCAAGGTGGCGCCGCGGGAAATCCGGGGGCGGTTGCTAACGACGGTATTAATCCGGTTTCACCATCGGCTAACGGGGCTTATGAGGGGGTCTTACTTAAAGATAATTTACGCTCTTCTGAGTTACCGAGTGAGACGGTGGCTCGCGGGGTAGGATTTGATCCGGCGCAAGCGTTACTGTCTGCCACCCGCCGTGCTTTAGAGCAGAAGGACAATCAACGTTCGGATGAGGCGAAAGGCTTGGAGCAGCTGCGTAATGCGCTATTACCAAGTTCATCGATGGCGAGACACGCAGCCTTGCAACGCACGAGTGATGCACCGGAATATCATGAGCAACTGAGTACGTTGACCAATATCTTGCAAAATCACCCGGGGTTAGAGCGTAATCGTCCGGTATTGCAAGGGTTTGCGATGATGTTAAACCGAGTCTCGGGACTGTCTGAGCAAACGCCACACAGCCCATTGTTGGGGGCTATCCTGGCGGGATTGAATGTGCCGGCAGCGGGCGGTCATGGCGGTAATGCCGCGAACGCGTCGACGGTGACGGACGCCAACGGACATTCGGGCTCTCAAGGTGATAATGCCGGAACGGGGCACTCCGACACGCAACCAGGGGCATCAGGCTCTGAGCGCGTGAGCCGCGGGACGGATTCAGGCATGCCTTCGGACGGCAATGGTGATGTCACGCCAATTGGTCGTGATGGAGCGTCTGGGGGGAATGGCCGTGGTGACGTCGGTCACTCAAGTCATGGTGGCGCATCCGGTGAACAAGGGGGCAATGGCGTCTCCGGTGGCAATGGTCAAGGTGGCGCCGCGGGAAATCCGGGGGCGGTTGCTAACGACGGTATTAATCCGGTTTCACCACCGGCTAACGGGGCTTATGAGGGGGTCTTACTTAAAGATAATTTACGCTCTTCTGAGTTACCGAGTGAGACGGTGGCTCGCGGGGTAGGATTTGATCCGGCGCAAGCGTTACTGTCTGCCACCCGCCGTGCTTTAGAGCAGAAGGACAATCAACGTTCGGATGAGGCGAAAGGCTTGGAGCAGCTGCGTAATGCGCTATTACCAAGTTCATCGATGGCGAGACACGCAGCCTTGCAACGCACGAGTGATGCACCGGAATATCATGAGCAACTGAGTACGTTGACCAATATCTTGCAAAATCACCCGGGGTTAGAGCGTAATCGTCCGGTATTGCAAGGGTTTGCGATGATGTTAAACCGAGTCTCGGGACTGTCTGAGCAAACGCCACACAGCCCATTGTTGGGGGCTATCCTGGCGGGATTGAATGTGCCGGCAGCGGGCGGTCATGGCGGTAATGCCGCGAACGCGTCGACGGTGACGGACGCCAACGGACATTCGGGCTCTCAAGGTGATAATGCCGGAACGGGGCGCTCCGACACGCAACCAGGGGCATCAGGCTCTGAGCGCGTGAGCCGCGGGACGGATTCAGGCATGCCTTCGGACGGCAATGGTGATGTCACGCCAATTGGTCGTGATGGAGCGTCTGGGGGGAATGGTCGTGGTGACGTCGGTCACTCAAGTCATGGTGGCGCATCCGGTGAACAAGGGGGCAATGGCGTCTCCGGTGGCAATGGTCAAGGTGGCGCCGCGGGAAATCCGGGGGCGGTTGCTAACGACGGTATTAATCCGGTTTCACCACCGGCTAACGGGGCTTATGAGGGGGTCTTACTTAAAGATAATTTACGCTCTTCTGAGTTACCGAGTGAGACGGTGGCTCGCGGGGTAGGATTTGATCCGGCGCAAGCGTTACTGTCTGCCACCCGCCGTGCTTTAGAGCAGAAGGACAATCAACGTTCGGATGAGGCGAAAGGCTTGGAGCAGCTGCGTAATGCGTTATTACCAAGTTCATCGACGGCGAGACACGCAGCCTTGCAACGCACGAGTGATGTACCGGAATATTATGAGCAACTGAATACGTTGACCAATATCTTGCAAAATCACCCGGGGTTAGAGCGTAATCGTCCGGTATTGCAAGGGTTTGCGATGATGTTAAACCGAGTCTCGGGACTGTCTGAGCAAACGCCAAGCAGCCCATTGTTGGGGGCTATCCTGGCGGGATTGAATGTGCCGACAGCGGGCGGTCATGGCGGTAATGCCGCGAATGTGTTGACCGTAACTGAGACGAAGAATGGTGATTCAAATTCAGCATTAAATGCAGCTGCATCAAAATTGGCAACCGCACTGGATGTCAATACAAATCAAAATAGTGATTTAATTGGTGCCGCGAAGCAAACAATGCGAGCAACTGAAGAGGTATTGGCTAATCTTGCCGGACGATCCCAAAATTCAAGTTCAGCATTAAATGTAGCGGCATCAAAATTGGCAACCGCACTGGATGTCAATACAAATCAAAATAGTGATTTAATTGGTGCCGCGAAGCAAACAATGCGAGCAACTGAAGAGGTATTGGCTAATCTTACCGGACGCTCCCAAAATTCGAGTTCAGCATTAAATGTAGCTGCATCAAAATTGGCAACCGCACTGGATGTCAATACAAATCAAAATAGTGATTTAATTGGTGCCGCGAAGCAAACAATGCGGGCAACTGAAGAGGTATTGGGGAATCTTACAGGAAGCTCAGTACAATCGAGCTCAGTATTACGGGAGGCTACATTGAGATTTACCAATAATATAAATATTGAGTCGTCTCGTCATCATGATGTTGTGGATGCGACAAGGAAGGTTCTTGAAAAGACGCAAGAGTTATTAAGTAAATCAACATTGAGTAGTGATAAAAGTAAGTAAGTTGAATTGTTAGGAAATAGTAGCCATATAATTTTATATGGCTACTTTCTGTTATGTATATCTAATGAGTAAAAATATTAATGATAAGAGATAGGCATGAGAGATAAAATTGAAAATGAAGTTAGAGATGTTATATCGTCATGTATCATTACTAATGATACAACAATAGAGCTAAATACTAATTTGGTTGAAGATTTATACGCTGATTCATTAGACCTTATTGATATCTATACAGCCTTAAGTGATAGATATAATTTAGACATAAAAGTATTTGATATTCCAGGGATAGAGACGTTTGGGGACATTTGCAATATAATTGAAAAAAATCAACAGATAAACCATCTTAGCTAATGATTTTTATCTAAGATGGTTTGGTTTTATAAAATTTTATTTTTTCGCACTGCCATTGCCAATATCGTCATTATTTGCGATATTGGTTTTTATTTTGTTATCTATTAATGTGTTGCTTGGGGGGGGGGGCTCTATCGTGTTGTTGTTTTTTTTGAGATTTATATTGATATCATTCAAGCTTTTGTGGGCGATAGATAGCGTTTCATACATGGTGATGTTTTTATTTTTTTTTAAAATTTTTAAATATTCATTAAATAGATTGTTTTCTTTTTCTTTTGATTTTAAATATTCAGGGTGATTTTTAAAAAATAATGCTATTTCACTTTTTGCTTCAGTATATTTATTGCAAAATAGATTTTTTTCACTGAAGTTATTGTTTTCTTGTTTACCTAACGTACTCATATCTAAATAATTTAAGCATTCATCCATACTTGTTATGCTATCCTCAGAGTTAATAGGGTTATTGAGACTCTTATTCGTGTTAACGTTGGTTTTTGTACAACCAATAAGCAATGATAAGCTTATTAACATAGTGATTAGTTTCATTTTATCTCCATGAATGTAATATTTTCATATTAGTAGTATTCCATAAAATTTATTTAGAATAAATAGAGTAATGAATTTTAAAGCTTGACGGGTGGCTCCTTAAGTGAAATTTGATTTATTAGTAAAATGAGCATTTTTTAAAAGTATTAGTGATTATTTATCATAATAATGAAATTCAAAAGCTGATTTTACTTTCACAATATTTTAACTTTTCTTACTTAAGGTGAGGGGATAAGGTACATATATAAGGTATTTATGAATATAAAGCGAAAGTAAATCCGAGTGTATTTTTTATTGATAATTATTGTTTTTATATATAGGGTTTATTTATAATAATGCAATAATTTTTTAATGTTAGTTATTCATTATTTTTGCATTGTATTATTAGTTGTTATTTACTTTTAAATTATAATGTATTCTTGTAATGTTACAGTTAAATAAAAACTCCTCTATTGAAGGTCGATTCGTTTTTGAAAATTTCATATTAACTCTAGATGGTGTTCTTATTCGAGATAAAAAAAGAATAAAATTACCACCTAAAGAGTTTGCCGTTTTATCTCTATTATTAGAATCTGCAGGTAAAATTGTTAGTAAAGATGTGTTGTTAGATCTTGTTTGGGGGGATATAGATGTAACAGAGGAATCTTTAACTCGTTGTGTTTACTCCCTTAGACGAATTTTATCGACAGGGAAAGATAGTCGATATATTGAAACGATCTATGGAAAAGGATATCGTTTTAACCAGCCTGTTTTTTCCATTTCTAAAAAAGATAATAAAAAAGTAAATTTATCAATAGCGATTTTCCCATTTCAAACTAATACAGAATTAGATATTTCAGAGATACATAATGATTTAATAAAGGGTGTATTTAAATATTCAAAATTGGGATTAACTGTATTACCTTCAGCCGTGACTCAGCATTGTGTTGATGTTAATAGCTTACTGGAACTGACTAGTAAATTAAAACCAGACTATTATTTGGCAGGTAAAATTATACCTTTAGAAAATGCATATAAAGTTACAATTGAACTTATTAGTACTGAAGGACATTGTTTGTTGTATCATGATAGTTTTAATTTTGTGAATGACCAATCTATTAATTTATTACAATACTGGATTTCCAATATAATATTACAGAATATTCCTGAATTACAAACCTGTCCATCTGAACTGAATTCATTGGATTCATTAGATTCTGCAACTATCTATTTAAATGGTATACATATGCTTTATAAACATACCTCTGATAGTTTACAGCAGGCAGCTATTCTTTTTCAAAAGTGTATTAATCGTTATCCAGAAAATATACTTTCTTATTACTCTTTGGCTGAGACTTATCTATGTTTAGCCCAATTTGGCTTTTTTGATAAGCAGCATGCGATTGATTCTGCTTATAAAATTGTTGAGGAAGTAACTAAGTTTAATAATGATAGTCCAAGAACATTAGGATTACTTGGACTAATTAAAACTATCAAGTCTGATTTTATTGTTGGTGAAATGTTGTTGAACCAGGCATTATTAATTGGTGGGAATGGTTCTGATATAAATTATTATTATGGATGGCATTTATTTTTAAAAGGGGAGTTACTTTTAGCGAATAAATATTTCGATCGGTGTTTAGAAATTACACCGACTCGTACTCCTGCAAGTATTCTAAAATTATGGATTGTATATTGCACGAAAAGCCTTGATGAATCAATTGCTTATTGTGAGTTTGTGTTGTCTCAAAACTTAAAGAACAATCCCGTTTTGAATAGTATGCTAGCACTTTTTCTTGCATTAAAAGGATATTTTGATAAGGCTAGATTAATTATTGAAGAAAGATTAAGTCATGGAGAAAACTGTGGTTTTGTTGAAGTGAATATTCTTTATGCTAAATATTGTATGAATAAAGATGATGAAATTGAAAATATAAATTCTTTTGTGAAGGAAAATATTGATAATATACCAAGCGCTATTCTATTGCCTTTGATTTATATTTCTATGGGAGAATGTAAGGCGTTAGAAGTATTAAGTGAACTAAAAGAAAAAAATGATATTTGGTTGAATTTATGGGGAAAAGATCCCCGCATAATTGAACTTGATAAAATCTTGCCTGGAAAGAGAGCGTGAATGATAAAGTTAATAATTTTATTATTTTTTCCTTTGGGGGGGTATGCGAATTGCTGGCAGCATGCAGCTTCAATTTATGGTATTGAGCCTGAATTGTTGTATGCCATAGCTCAACAAGAGTCGGGGCTTAAACCATATGTTATTGGAAAGAATAAGAATGGAAGTAAAGATCTGGGGGTGATGCAGATAAATAGTAGTCATTTACCAAGGTTAAAAGAATTAGGCGTAAACGAGAAGCAATTAGTAGAGGATCCTTGTTTATCTGTGGTTGTTGGTGCATCTATTTTATCTGATATGATGAAAATATACGGTTATTCATGGGAAGCTGTTGGGGCTTATAATGCAGGGATCTCTGAAAAAAGAAAAGTTGCTAGAATGCATTATGCAGAGAAAGTATGGTCTCATTATAAAAAAATTAAAGAAGAAAAATTGATTGATGAATTAGATGTGGAGTGATTATTTTTTGCAAGAACTGATACTGATATTATTTGAAAATAATATTCCATTAGAATAGTCTTAATAGGGTAAATATTTATGAATGTACATGGTATTGGTTCATTGCTTTATAAAGCTTTTTCTCAGGGTATTGGTGTTGGGGTGAAAGCTCCAGCCGTCAATTCGCTTCAGTTATCTAATGTTCTTGGACGTGTTGGTAATTCATCTGCAACATCACCGGCAGCACAACTTGCTAGGGGGGCTTCGGGTGTAGGTAATGGCTCAGCGGGTATTGTAGAGCATCTGTCTGGTGTGAGAGGGGAGGGAGTAAATCCTGCTTCTTTAAATATACCACCGATGGCACAGAGGGGTGCTGCGGCTTATTATAATGCTAGTATGTCGAAAGGAGCTAACTTAACACCAAGCGATGCGTCTCGTAATGTTATCCCATCTGGAAATATGGATGGCGAAAATGTAAATACAACACAAAATAAAAATGAATACTGTGGTGAATTACCACCTATTGCTAAGCAATTGATGGCTGAAATCGCAAAACATGAAGAGAGAAAATCAAATAATGGTTCAGTGGAACAGAATAGCAATTTACCGCCGATTGCTAAGCAATTGATGGCTGAAATTGCACGACATGAAGCAGGAAAAAATAATCGCGGTCCAATAGCACCAGATAGTCCAATGGGTAAAGAATATGGTTTCTAATTTTGAGAAGTTGAGATCTGGTACCCTATAAGATAAAACCGGTTTGAAAGAGGAGGTGGTAAACTCAATATTTTGTTAGTGTATTGCTTAGTTTGTGTGAATTTTTTGTTTGTATGCCTGTCGTTATGATTATTATTTTTAGCCTATCATTAATTGATAGGCTTTTTTTATTTATAGGGGGAGAGTTCTTTAATTTAAAAATAAGTTTGTTTTTAGTAATATTTTGTTACTAATAGTTTAGTTGTTGTATTTATTATGTTTTATTATTTTTTGCATTATGGAGTAAATGGGATTTTTTAATGTGTATCTGTCTGTTGATGGGAATATTATTGTTTCATTATTATTTCATCATGATTCTTTATGCGCGTGATTGTAAAGTATGAAAAAATTTGCCTACTGATGTTTTGATACTCAAATGATAATTGAAGATAAAGATAACAATCAGAGTATAACGAGTTTTGTTATTCGGCTGCTAAACAGTCCTTTAAGGGGGTGTGAGTTTCCTTTACCTCAAGGAAAGACGCTTTTTATCGTTAAAAATGAGGAGGAACTAGTTAATTTTGAGGTGGCTCCAGCATTACCTCTTGATACTATTTATATTCCTTTAGCTGAGGGAGGTATTAACTTTGAGATAAGAGTTAATCAAGAAGCCGCTGTGGATGAGGAGACAATTTTATTATCTGAGTTGAATGAGTCTGGCTCTTCTATAGATCGTACTATTTATTTCAATACGCCTATGAATATAGGTGAATTGAGCATTGCTATTCGGGCTGAAAATGAAGAATGGAGCACTGAAGTCTTATCGAGTGAAAGAGATCCTAAGAATAAGTTAAAGAATGTACCTAAAAAGAATCGTTTTTCATTATTATATAAATTTACCGTTTGTTTGGTGATTGCGGTAGGTCTTTTTATGGCTACCTTTTGGATGTGGAATGCACCGCAAAGACAAGTTGCAGAGCTTAGTTCATTGCTAGGTGTTGAAAAACAACAATTTCAAGTTTTATTAGGTCGAGATAACATTTTTTATATTGTGGCTAAAGATGAACGTAGTCACCTTTGGGCTCGTCAAGTCATAGCTCGAGGTGGATATGAAAAAGAGGCGCTAGTCGTTGATAACGAAAATGAGAATAAACGATTGACTGAGTGGCTTTCCAATAATTATCCTTCTATGCCATTTTATCGATTACATTTAAATAATCCAAAGAATCCTCAGTTTTGGATTAGCCGTCAGCGTACCTCGTTGGATCAAGAACAAAGAAAAAAATTGGTCGGTGAGTTAATGAAGGTTTTTCCTTATGCTGAATCTATTGATATCGTTTCTATAGACGATAATGTGGCAATCAGCCAAGCTGAGAATGGTTTAAAATTACAAGCACTACCTTATACAATCAATAAGGGAACACATAATTACACCTTTTTAATTAGAGGTTCTTTAGATGATGGAGAGATTCTACGTACTCGACAATTTGTTAATGAATATACCCAAAAATGGGGAAGTAATTATGTTCAATTTGCTATTGAATTAAAAGATGACTGGTTAAAAGGACGTTCTTTCCTATATGGAAGTGATGGGTATATAAAGAAAAATTCAAGCCATTGGTATTATCCAAGTCCGTTATAGTTACAAGAAGGAATATATTATGCTATTAAATAATATTTGGTCAGGATATTTAGATGATGTTTCTCTTACCTTTGATCAGGGAGTAAAGGATTTACAAAAGCAAATTGATGAGGCATTAAAGAATCTAGCTACTAGACCATCAGATCCTGAATTATTAGCACAATATCAAAGTAAATTATCTGAATATAATTTATACCGCAATGCGCAATCAAATACCGTTAAGGTATTTAAAGATATAGATGCTGCAATTATTCAGAACTTCCGTTAGTAATCGATAGGATTAAGAGGGCGTTATGTCGATTGTTATATCTAATATTTCTGCTATTAATGAGCTATCAAGTAGTGTGAATGGTATTGAGAGTTTAGAACCAGGTGTTATATCTTTAGAAGATAGATTGTTACGTAGTTTTTCTAGTACGGCGGTAGAAATGGGAGGAGAAAAAAATTCTATTTTAAATAAAATTGAACACCCTAATGCGGTAACAAATCCTGAAGAATTATTTGATCTACAGGTTCGTACATCTAATTACAATTTGGAGGTTTCTCTGCTGAGTACACTAACTCGTAAATGTGTTGGGGCAGTTGAAACGCTATTACGCTCATGATATTTCGTTGTTTATGTGCCATTTTAATGGTATTGCTTTTGAATGGATGTAAGGAAAAGAATTTATTTAAAGGATTAGATCAATACCAAGCAAATGAAGTTATTGCTGTATTACAAATGCATAATATCCAGGCAGATAAAGTTGATAATGGTAAAAGCGGATATAGTATTTCTGTTGCTGAACCTGATTTTACAGCGGCTGTTTATTGGGTTAAGGTGTATGAATTACCTCCGCGCCCTAGAATGGAAATTGCTCAAATGTTTCCAAGTGATTCGTTGGTATCTTCGCCTATAGCAGAGAAAGCCCGACTATATTCTGCAATTGAGCAGCGGTTAGAACAATCATTGCAAACGCTAGAGGGAATAGTTTCTGCTAGGGTTCATATTAGTTATGACATAGATTCAAATGAATCTGGAAAAGGTAGCAAACCCGTTCATTTGTCTGCTTTGGCTATTTATGAGCGAAATACTCCGTTAGGCTTGCAAGTCGGAGATATAAAACGATTCTTAAAAAATAGTTTTGCTGATGTTGAATATGACAATATTTCTGTTGTTTTATCAGAACGAAGCGAGGCTCAATTGCAAGCACCAGTACCAATTATTAAGCCTCAAGGATTTAACTTTGTATGGATAATCCTTTTGGTCTGTGTAATCACTTTAATTTTTGGAAGTATTCTTTTCCTGAAAAGAAAGAATGATTTTTCATTCATTAAAGCTAAAGATAAGAAAAATCAAGGTGATGAATAAAGAACCAATATCGGTCATTTTACAGAGGATATTGTTTAACCCATTATCGTATATTCATCCTCAACGAATTCAACATCTTCTTAGTGTGGAGGATTATTCTAGTAAGGAAATATCTGCTGTTAATGAACTATTATTGTACTCATTAAATTTAGAATACGATGATTCAAATATAAAATTATCGTCCTTAATGCAGAAACTGATACGTCAATGGAATCAATTACCTCAAGTTGCATATTTGATAGGTTGTCACGCATTGAGAAAAGAATTGACATGGAATGGTGCTTATCTTCAGCTACCTAGCTGGGTACGCCGTTTCATGTTGATCGATATCCCAAATCATAATATTACAGCAAATCCAATTATTAAAGGTAGAGATGCATTATGTAATAATTACATCATGAATTTGGGATATTCTTTTTTAGTTTATTGGGCCCATGAATTACCCAAGTCAATTTTTCAACGTATGCAGCTTTTATTTCCGTTTATAGACTATCCTGTAGTATTTGAAACTAAAGAGGTAAAACCTTTAATTTTAATACTGGCCTTACAATATGCTAAAACGTATCCAAACTCAGTCCCATCAATCTCTAATTAATGGAGTATTGATTAAAAATAAAATAGTAAAAAGTAGTTACTATATTGATAAATTAGAAAAAGATGCTCAAGAACGCGCGAAAAAAATTTTAAAGGATGCTCAGTCGGAAGCTGAACTTTTGCAAGAGCAAGCTTATTTTGATGGTTATAAACAAGGAATGCTCTATGCATTGAATCAAACAATATCATTTTTTACTCACCAAAGTGATATTGTTTTAAATTTACAAAAACAAGTAGATTCATATGTTAGAGATATGCTATTTGAAATAGTGAATAATCCTGAGACATTATTTGTAGTTTTAGATGAGTGGTTAGCAAACATACATTCAACGGAACACAGTCTGCTAATTACTTTACCTAAAACAACGAAATATTCAGATGTAAAATTGACTGAGTTTATTGAGAAACGGTGGGAAGGGAATGTCAATATAAACTACCATAATCACAATCGTTTTATTTTTCATTGTGGGAGTTATATTGCAGAATTCTCTCCGGATAAAATTATTGATTCTGGATGTATGACACTACAGAAAAAGTATTTATCTGAATTATCGAAAAAATGTAAAGTGCTTTCTGATGAGATTATGGATAGTTTTCTTCGTCAGAAGTTTGCTGATGAGTTAAGTCATGGTGGTGATGTATTATGAAGATATCACTGGATATTTATAATGATAAGTATACCCTTTCTTCCGGTTATAAAAATGATGTGGTTTCTTTAGATGAGCGTATCTTGGCATTGTCATCATTAAAAACTAATAAGGCTAATAGTTTTGAACAGGATTTTGTTAATTCTATATTAAATTTATCTGATTTGAATAGTGTTAGAGAGTATTCTGATCATATTAGCAGGTTACTTTATGGTATGGAAGATCCTGCAAATGGTAAAAAAGTGTTTGAAACATTTGAAAAACAAAAAAAAGCATTACAAAGCGCTCTTGAGTCTGTAGATCATAATTCAATGATGGGGGAAGGTATTATGGCGGTATTACTCGGCGTGACTAATGCTGAATCTCAAATGACGAAATGGATGCAGGATATTGTTTTATCTGGAGGAGAAATTAAGGAATTTGAAGAGTGGTAGTCATTTATAAATATGTGAATGAATTAGATTGATTTTATTTTTATCTAAGTTTTTTCTATTGTAAAATTTTTATGTTTTTTTTGATGTGTATTTGAATATCCTCTAGATAAAATAAAAAATAAATTTTGTGGAATTACGTTTCTAATTATAATATAATTATTCATATCTACGGTGATTCTATTTTCAATACATGTTGTATCACAAACCTCTGCCCCTATACCCATTTTAGGGGCTTTTTTTTATTTATATAATTTTATTTGTGTCTTTTTGATAATAAGGCATGACTTATATTAAATATCATATCTTGTATATTTATCTATATTATCTAATTACAATGGAGATTCCTGTTTATGCTAAGAAAATTCATTATTTGGTTTGTGGTAATTAGTTTTAATGTTCTTGCAAGTAATTATGATGTTTATATTGGTGATGTAAAAGATATCAATGGGGATGTAAAAGATATCAATGGGGATGTAAAAGATATCAATGGGGATGATTGTTGTTATAATCGGCATCCATCTATTGGTTTTATTAGTTCATGGGGGGATATTAATGAATATGAGCGTTATTCTTTAAATGATTTTAATTATATCTATAAAGGAAGGTTAGATAGGGAATATCATCCTGTTTTAGATGAATCCTATTACTATCTTAATGATTGCCCTCGTTTTTATTTTGACACAAAAGCTGATTTTTCTAGTTTTTTTTTGGAAAAATATAAAGATTTTGTTCCTTTTGAATGTATATCTACCCACTTAACATATGGGGAGAGTGGTATAAAATATGCTGAAATGATTTTGGGTAACGTTTTTGACTTTGGGGTTGGTTATCATTTTTAATTTATATTAATTATGCAATGGAGCCTATTATGTGAATAGGCAAGTAAAAATTTATTTTTGATTAATATAATAAAAATTAGAAGGGGGGCTTTGATTATAATTTTTCATTTCATAGGGGCTACCAAGTTACCAAAATTATTTTTTATGATAGATGTTTTAGATCGTTTTTTTTAAGAAAATTTGCTCAATATTCTCTAGAACAAGACTTTCCGTGTACTCTTTAAGTAAAAAAGTCGACTCCTTAAACGTTGATAAGCTTAATCTCTCAAATCTCAATAGGTTAGGTGATTGGTCGATGTCGAATATTTTTGCTATAAGAGTTTGATTGACAATGTTGTTATTCATTGTTTGAACGTATGATAAAAAATCATGAAGAAATAATGGATTAGGGCGTTCTGCTTGCATCCATTCAGCGGCTTTAACTTGTCGAGTAACCCCTTCACCAAGGTCTGTTTGATATAAAAAGCATTGTCTTGAATCATTTTTACCTGATGGGATATCAATAACATAAGAATGACCTAATGCTTTTGTCCACTCCCCTTTAATTGAGACACGTTAAATTAGAGTTTTCTAACTGTTGACGATAGGCCTCCGGTGGGAGGTGATTTAAACTTTCATGGGTTCGATTTTGGTTATAATCTTGCAGCCAAAACCACGCTAATTCTCGCACTTGGCTTAATGATTCAAATAAATACGCATTTAAAAACTCTCGACGGAACGAACCATTAAAACGTTCGATAAACCCATTTTGCTGCGGTTTTCCCGGTTGAATATGGCACAGTAAAATTTCGTTATCTTCACCATAATTCAATAAGTTAACTGAAATGAGTTCAGGACCATTATCGACTCGGATCTGTTTCGGCAACCCTCTTTCGGCTTTTAAACGATCAAGCACCCTGATGACGCGTTCAGCCGGTAATGACGTATCAACTTCGATCGCTAGGCATTCACGCGTTCCTTCATCAATAATATTGAGGGTTCTGAAGCGTTTGCCGCAATATAAACTGTCGTACATAAAATCCAATGCCCATTGAATATTCGGGACTTTCTCTATGACTAATGGTCTTTTTTCACGCTTCGGAAGCACTTTTTTAACCCGTCGTTTCAGATTTAATCCTAAGCGACAATAAACGCGATAAACTCGTTTATGATTAAAAGGATAACCTTGAAATCTCAGTCGAAAATAGCATTTCCAGAATCCCGACTGTGGAGATTTCGCTAAAACGGATTGTATGGCATCGATGACGATTTTATCTTTCTCGTGCCAATTTTGAGTCTTTCGATAAAACGAAGCACGAGATAGCGATGTTAGTTTACACGCTTTAATGACTGATAAACCCGCAGCCTTTAACGACTGAGCACAGGATTTCTTTTCAGCCACTACCAACCCTTTTTTGCGAAAAGCTCCTTCATTGCATGGTTTTCAAGGCTAACTTCCGCAAAGAGCTTTTTCAATTTCGCATTTTCATCTTCGAGTTCTTTTAATCGTTTAATATCATTAGCTTCCATGCCACCATACTTTGATTTCCAATTATAATAAGTGGCGTTGCTGATCCCATTTTGGCGGCAAATATCTTCCACTTTCATACCAGAATCAGCGAGTTTTAAAATATTAACGATTTGAGTTTCAGTAAAACGAGCTTTTTTCATCATGACCTCTGCAAATTTTAGGGCAGAAAATCTAATTATAGCTGTCTTATTTTAGGGGAAGTGGACACTTTATCTTGCATTCTAAGTATAAAATTTTTATCTTCGGGTAATTTGCTAATAGTATTTTTTAATTCAGTTATTGGTATGTTATCTGTATTATCGAAGGCTTCTTGAGCATTATCGAGAAATAATTTCATTATATTATTAGCAAATAAACCGCATACTGGCTCTCTGAAACCATTTATATATCCAAATGTTTCTTCTACTAACTTTGGGGGGCATCCCCATTCTTTTGATATTGAGCATATATTTTTTTCTAGCTTTTCACAGAGTGTATTGGGATCTTTGTGTCTGATGGGGATATGATATTCATCGCAGTTCATAATTGCATTAATCCCTTTGTCTTCACCCATCAACTGTGTTAGTTTTTGTATTTGGTCATATACTGGTGTTTTAAAAAAACAGGTATTAATATTACTTGCTTGTGAAATGGGCGTGATATTTATAGGTGAATTATGGGTATTTATTGATGGAGGAAGCATGTTTATTTCCGTTAAAAAGTTTGGCAGTTTCTTTGTGGCTGACGTATATTATATTGCTTGATAATTGTAACTTTCTAATCCCCGTGATCATTTAACATAATCTAGATTATGTGTACTTTCTTGTGTGAATAAATTTTAGGGGTTAAATGATCATTTAATCAGGGGGAGATTTGGAATTATGATAAATCCATAGGCATAGATTTATCATAATGTTATTTCATAATTCAATTAAACAATTGAATCTGAGCGAACAAATTGTAGAGATGATATAAATTGCATTCGCTGAAGTATTATTTCTTGATGATTGTATTTTTCTATTTTTGAGCACAATATTTGATACTTACTTTCCGATTTGATTGCCGATGAGATTAGTTTGAGATGAGCTGATTCATTTTTTGCGGTGATTAATTTGTTAGCAAAATCTAGGTGCTTATGTCCATGTCCATGAACAACCTCTTTTCGAGCTAGTTTTAAGGCTGACTCTGTACTATGGAGGAGGTGTGCTTTAAGGAAATTTAATATTTGCATGATGTTTCTCTTTGATTTGTTTGATAATATGAGATGCACGCCAAATTTTTATTTTGCGTGTTAAGTATTACTTAACTATTATTCATTGTTAGTTGATGAGCTCTTTTTTATTTCCTGTATATATTCTTTTAGGGAGCGTCGTTTTCTTTGTTTTTTTGCTCGTTGTTTTAATTGATTTTCGCGATTGTCCCAATAAAGGAGCCATTCTCCTTTTGTTAACACTTTGATGTTTAAATCTTTTGGGATGTTTTCAACTATTTTTATTTTTTCCGTTAGTATGGGATCACTATCTTCATCACTATCTAATAGTAAAGTATCTAGATCTGCAACGCTAGAATCTGGAGATTTTATATTTAGACTCGTAATGAGGTAAGATTTTTTCATCATAATTTAAATTACACTAATTAATATATGTTAACTAATTTTTACGTTACTGAGCTCAGTGGATATGATCTAAAATTAGATTGGAATGGACCTTTAGTATAAAATAAATTTATTTCTACATGTTTTTTATCTGATTTTTTAGAAGATAACTATCAAAAAATGCTCACTTTTATATTTGGATATCTCTTTTTTTTGGGGAGTTACTAATGTTGAAGATATTCTATTCTTTCACCTATTTTCTGAGACTATTCTAAGTTCCCTGCTCTTGCTCTTAATTTCCAGGTTGGGGGGGAATATAGTAATTTTTTAAGGTTTGCTATTTGGGATTTTCTGTGTGAATAATTTATTGAATGAAAAATTTTCTGTTTAAATTATTAAAATGAAATAAATCCTTGAAAGTAAACTATTGCAAGTCCGGAAATAGTTAAACATGGACTAAATGTAATTCTTTGAGGTATTCTATTAGTTATCATAATGTATAAAATACCCATTATTGCGGCTGTTAATACAAGATAAGGTAAAGCAAAAACACCAATCCATGCCCCTAATCCAGAAAAAAGAATAACATCACCCATTTTAAATATTTGTCTCCGCATTAAGAATGAAGTTATTACTTGAATTATATAAAAAGAGATGAATCCGACCGTCACTCCGTTAATTGAAGTGGATAATGATATCGGTAATATTCCAATCCAAGCAAAAATAATACCACTCCATAATATATTCTGTGTAAAAGAATATGGCAATATTTGATAATTTAAATCAAGCATTGTGGTGGTAATTAATAAAAGGGATAAATATATTACCGCTAAGCTACAATAATTGTCAGACCAAATTAACGTTGCGAATAAAAATAAAATGGAAGTAATTACTTCGATTAAAGGATAACGATGATTTATAGGGGGGAAGCAACAACGGCATGCACTTTTCGAATTTAAGCATGATAATAATGGTATATTATTATACCATCGAACTTTTTTGTTACAACCCAAGCAAGGATATATAGGTTGCACGTTTTTTAATATTTTATTTTTATTTGATGCGTTATTATTAGTTGCCGAGGGCTGCTGTAATTTTTTAGGGTAGATCCAAATAATGACATTTAAAAAACTACCAATGATTAATCCTCCTATAATTGAGATGTAAGGATGTAAAGAAAGTGATGAATATAATTCATTAATAAACATAGATATATTTTTGTTGGTTTCGTAAGTTAAGGGTTAAATATTTTTTTTGGGTAATGCTTTGATTTTAGATTGTTTTAGCCATATTATTATATTAGTAGTCGTATTTCATTAATGTTTGTTTAATATGAGTTTTCAGTGTTTCACTGATGTCTATCCCACTGAGTGATTATCGGAATTTTATATTAAGTTTAGTTCGAAGACTATTATTGTCATAGATTTATATGTTAAAAGATATCCGTTTTGAATGACTCATTGTTGATTAAATAGAATTGTTTAATATTTATGGACAATAGTTGTCATTATTGTCCATATTTTAATATATAATCCAATGTATTTTTTTACTGTAAATTCTTTTGGTTTTCTATTGAGATATAGGAACCCGTTAATGAATTTAAGAATGCAATGATATCATCGATATCTTTTTGTGGTAGGGTTTTACCAACTTGATATTCTAACATTAGTTTTACTGCTTCATCCAAGGTTTTTATATCCCCACGATGAAAGTAAGGGGCTGTTTCAGATATATTACGTAATGTTGGTACTTTTTGGCGGAAGCGATCGCGTTCATTTTTAGTTATATTGAATACCCCTAAATCTGCATTTGTTATGTTACTAAATGCAAAGTCTTTTTTGAGACCTAAAGGTTCAAATGATTGCCCTCCCAATGTTTTACCTACATGGCAGGTTGCACATTTATTCTCTTTAAACAAAGAATACCCACGTAGTTGTTGTGCAGTCAATACGTTATCATTTCCTCGTAAATATTGGTCGAATGGACTGTTTACTGTTATTAGCGTTTTTTCGAATTCAGCTATAGCGTCAGTAATTGTCATTTCTGTGAAGCCTTCAGGATAAACAGTTGTAAATTGTTTTTTTAATTCAAGGTCTTTATTCAATTTTTCAATAATTTCTTGCCAAGAACTTGATGCCATTTCTATTGGATTTAATGGCGGCCCTCCTGCTTGTTCTTGTAGATTATTGGCTCTTCCATCCCAAAATTGTTTTACATTAAATACGGAATTAAATACAGTTGGTGCATTAATCGGGCCTATTTGTCCATTAACACCGATAGAGGTTTTTTTATTATCAGTTCCCCCCATGTCTAGTTGGTGGCAACTTGCGCAAGAAATTGAATTATCCTTAGATAATCTAGGGTCATGATATAGCAAAGAACCTAAGGTAGCCTTGTCTTTTTGGGCGGGCAATGATAGTGGAATTGGTTGTATTGGCTCATGTTGCGTTTTTTCACTGGTTTTTTCAAGGGCGTAATATTTTTGACGTTCACCCTTTATCCATCTTAATACCCTTTCTTTTTCTTCTGGCTTAAAAAAACCGGACCAATGTAAACTGGTATAGCGAGCCGGGGGCATAGTATTGTGTTCTATCACCCATTCTAATTTAGATAAGTCACTTTCAGGGGGTTGCGTCCCATTGATTAAACTATTGCGGATGGGGGTAAAATCAAAAGATTTATAACCAAGATTGACATCATATTCCATTAACTGTTTTGCAATCGGAAGTTTTGAATAGAATGGTAATGGTGTTGATGGCATATGACAATAATCACAGCCAGTGCTTTCAAGGGTCTCTAATAATTTAATATTTTCATAGGATGATGAAATAGATGGTGTGACAGTTTGTATCCGCTGTTTGTCATAATAATAAATATAGCCGGACAACCCTAAGTATCCAAGAACACCAATTACTATAGAACCCCGCAGCCATCCAGATAGACTTTTCATTTTTAATGAATCCTTGAGAAAAGCAAAAATAGTCGTCTTGATAGGTGATGGAAATTAACTAAATATTAATTTTATGTTTAGTGCTTATTAATATATTAGAAATATCTATTTTTCTCATTCCAAATTATAGGAGGATAGTATATAAATTACTTTCATTTTTTGCTCATGGTAATGATATTGTGACGTATTTATAACTAAAGACTATTAGTATTAAACAATATAATTAATAATTTGTATGTGCCCTATATTTCCTGACTCATTTCTCCTCCTTGGTTGATAAGAGCGAGAGCTACTTTTTTGCGACCAGGTTCGACAGCTTTTTTAAATAGTCGATTTTTCATGGTTTTTTACCAAGCAAACTGTGTAGTTCTTTTATGAGTTTTCTTGCTGAAGCTAGCTTAGCAGTAGGAGCAACTTGTTCACCTGAATCATCGTAGTTAGTCTTTCTTCTTGATACTGCTACTGACTAAGGACAAGCCGGCTTGTCGCCCCTTGTTGGCGAGCAACCATGAAAATACGCATTACCCGCTTAAAAGCTTTACTGAACAATCGTCATTTTTGGGGCTGGTATTTTTTCTGCGTTCAGGAGCTAATATCTTGAACATATTCTTTTTAATAATTAGTGTGAAAACGAGTGTTAAGATTATCACTCATTTAAGTGATAGCAACTATCTGGAGGGTTAAGGGGTCAGTCTAATAACCCCTTTCATTATCACTAGATTAGTGGAAATTCTTCATGGTTTTATACGCGACATAATTTTGTCTTTTTTGATAAATTGATGATATAAAGCCGCTGCAATATGACCACCAATGATAGTTAAAACAATAACTTCCATTACCTCCCCATGCAACATTTTACCTATTTGATATAATGAATCGCTTTTCCCTATAAGAGATGGTACAACATCTCCTGCTAAAGTTAATGAACGCCCTTTCCCCGCAAAACGAAGATAACCACTAATTGGAATAATCAAGGTCATGAGGTAAAGAATAACATGTGCTCCATACATAAGTTTTTGCATCAAATGGTTTTTATACAGAGATACAGGTGATTTGACCGAAAATTTTATAATTATACGGGCAATTGTTAAAGCAAACACTGTAATTCCAAACCATGCATGTAAATTCAGCCAAAATACTCTAATCTCACTACCTTTATCAGATAAGGAACGTAATGAATTGCTCAAAAATAATAATACAAACAATAAGGCGATTGTCCAATGTATAATAATGATCATGCGGTTGTGCTTCATAAACATATCCTTAAAATAGTTATAGTCAAACGGTTTTAAATATCTCAGATTGTACTCGTTGAGTACTGAAGTATATTTAACATCAGTTGCTAAAAGCTATTTTTAGCTCAGAATGTGATCTAACTCAATATGGTTGATGGAGTATTTATTCACCATAGTTTTACTTTATTAAGAAGTTTATCCTTCTTAATATTAAACAGGATCTCACATGTGGTGATATAGTTAACTTGGTCACCAAGTTAGTGGTGATATTATATACCTAACAAACAGAAAGGTGACATTTATGATAAAACGTATTGTCCACTTCCCCTAAAATAAGACAGCTATAATTAGATTTTCTGCCCTAAAATTTGCAGAGGTCATGATGAAAAAAGCTCGTTTTACTGAAACTCAAATCGTTAATATTTTAAAACTCGCTGATTCTGGTATGAAAGTGGAAGATATTTGCCGCCAAAATGGGATCAGCAACGCCACTTATTATAATTGGAAATCAAAGTATGGTGGCATGGAAGCTAATGATATTAAACGATTAAAAGAACTCGAAGATGAAAATGCGAAATTGAAAAAGCTCTTTGCGGAAGTTAGCCTTGAAAACCATGTAATGAAGGAGCTTTTCGCAAAAAAGGGTTGGTAGTGGCTGAAAAGAAATCCTGTGCTCAGTCGTTAAAGGCTGCGGGTTTATCAGTCATTAAAGCGTGTAAACTAACATCGCTATCTCGTGCTTCGTTTTATCGAAAGACTCAAAATTGGCACGAGAAAGATAAAATCGTCATCGATGCCATACAATCCGTTTTAGCGAAATCTCCACAGTCGGGATTCTGGAAATGCTATTTTCGACTGAGATTTCAAGGTTATCCTTTTAATCATAAACGAGTTTATCGCGTTTATTGTCGCTTAGGATTAAATCTGAAACGACGGGTTAAAAAAGTGCTTCCGAAGCGTGAAAAAAGACCATTAGTCATAGAGAAAGTCCCGAATATTCAATGGGCATTGGATTTTATGTACGACAGTTTATATTGCGGCAAACGCTTCAGAACCCTCAATATTATTGATGAAGGAACGCGTGAATGCCTAGCGATCGAAGTTGATACGTCATTACCGGCTGAACGCGTCATCAGGGTGCTTGATCGTTTAAAAGCCGAAAGAGGGTTGCCGAAACAGATCCGAGTCGATAATGGTCCTGAACTCATTTCAGTTAACTTATTGAATTATTGTGAAGATAACGAAATTTTACTGTGCCATATTCAACCGGGAAAACCGCAGCAAAATGGGTTTATCGAACGTTTTAATGGTTCGTTCCGTCGAGAGTTTTTAAATGCGTATTTATTTGAATCATTAAGCCAAGTGCGAGAATTAGCGTGGTTTTGGCTGCAAGATTATAACCAAAATCGAACCCATGAAAGTTTAAATCACCTCCCACCGGAGGCCTATCGTCAACAGTTAGAAAACTCTAATTTAACGTGTCTCAATTAAAGGGGAGTGGACAATGTGTTTTGGGGGGAGCTGTAGTAGCTATGAATATTGGCATCATCGCTCAAAGAAGCTTTCAGCGTAACAAGAACATGAGAAATCCCCCATTATTTATAAACTTATAAAAAGCCTTAATAAAAATAATTAAGGCTTTACAGTTAACAATAATATACTATCGCGAGTTCAAATCATTCCAATCTAAAGGAAGGTTATATTGCTAGTTATTATAGATGACTACTTCATTTTCCATGTGGCTACATAATTTAAAAATATCGGATAATTGCATTTCTTTATTTTTATTAAAAATAATGTTAACGTTATACTTTTGCAAGCTTTGATTGTCGATAGAGTTTGACTTTATTATTAATGTAGAATATGTATCATTAAAGAAAAACTTTAAAATACACTTGCTATGTTTACAATAAGCAGTAACTTTAATCTTATTACTTACGCCAGACAAATTAATAGTCTCTGGATTTTCATTATCATTATGAAGGTAAATAGTATAATTGTTCCCATTATCACCAGGAAAAATATATTCACCACCTTTTGAACCATACAATACAGATGAAAACTCATTACTTAATTGTATTTTACATCCTGAAGACAACCCCTTATAAATCAAGGAGTTTTCTTCGTAGATGGCTTTGTGGTCACCATAGTCAAATTCATAAATAAGCCCCTTTAATACCCTAAATTTTTCATTTTGCAATACTTCTTTAGGAGTTAATATATGATTATATTTATGGTATTTTGAAAACTCAATCACATTTATTTTTTTTGCAAATAGCAATCCAGATTTATTGATTCCAAGCTCTAAACCATCCGCAGTGGAAATCATAAGACTATCTAAAAACCCCCCAATAAATCTTTTGTTGGGAGCATGGATCATAAGTATCTTTTCATCATAACGAGTATTATCATCAAAATAAAACAATATTTCAGAATGATAACGGTTAGCAATAAATATTTTGTTAATACCAAACCCAAATTGTAAATATTGCATTTGAGCATCATCAGTTAAATAAATATTTGCTATAAATGACTTTCCCGACAGACTAGGAATAGTGATAACATTACTCCCCCCACCAAGATAAACGTTAGCTCCAGAATGACCAATAATAAAATGGTTGCCTTGATTATTCCCGATAAAAGTATTTTTTCTATGATGGGAACCAACAACAGTATTAATATTGTCCTGAATTAAGGTCATCAACGTTTTTTGTTTATAGGGATACGAGGCTACATTATAAGTCACAACATCCTGTTTACCTGTCTTGCTAAGATCCAAGTGAACATTAAGATACTCTGGTAATTCACCAAATGAAATTGTATTTTTAGCTCCATTTTCTCCCCGAATAGTGAAATGACCTACCCCATTAGCATATACGGTAATCCCTCCAATCCCACCATTTATATCAAATGAATAATCAGCGAATTGAAGTAATTCGCCTAAATTTTGCGGGGAAAACATTGAGCGTTCTAGTGCAGGAACTATGACTCGAAAATTTTTTTCTCCTGCAATAACTTTGGTGTGTTTATGACTTTTTTCTATAGCTTGATAATTTTCTCTACTTACCTCTTGATAATCATCCCAAGCCATTCTAATTACTTCTGTATTTGCTGTAAACGTAGCCGTATAACCAAGAATGGCTGTATTATAGTCTCCAGCTGGTATTGATGGCATTTTTGAAGGCCAATTTCGATTAGCAAAACCTTTTACTAAATTCGATTCGGAAGACCGATCACGACAATGTGTTCCTCCAGAGTTGCCAAAAATGTTAGGGATATATACCTCATCTTTATTGACACATGAAATGGCATATTGACTGATTTTTCTTACTTCTTCATCTGATAAATTAGGGTTATTACCAATATTTTTACCATCATTATATGAAGGGATACCAGTGAGTATTGGTGGATTAGATGTCAAGTCTAGTTTCAAATTTCCCACTATCTGGCATGATGATAAATCTATCACTCCATTGTATTTATCTATATTTAGGATGCTTTCTGCTGCTTGATTAAAAAACGTCTCTATATTTAACCATGAAGCTCTTCTTGAATTCTCGTGATATAAATGCATTTGAAAATTTCTGATTTCTTGCTGTAGAAACATCAACGGAAAAGCAGCTAATCCAATAGGGGGAAAAGCAATACTTGATAAGGTTAATGCAGAATAAGTAGATGCAAAGGAAATATCAATCTCAGCCAACGTTTTTTCAAGGCTTCCCTCTTTAGCATCTAAATAAGATTGAACGGATTCGCCAAGAGACCACAAATTTAATGCGGTATCTAAAACAGGGAATCTGATGAGCTTAGCAACATGAGACAATACTTTTCCCGTTGAACCACCAATTTTTGTTGCTAATTGACTGATTTGTTGTGACACTATTCCTTCCAAAGATATATCACTAATACTAGTCCCAAATTTTTTATTTCCCATAAACATTAGTGTTGTACCAACAATTTTTTCGGTTACCGTCTTAATATCTGATCCTAAATTAGCGTGATCTACTGTAGAAACGTAATCACCATTATGTGTTAAGCGCACATATTGAATGATGCCTAGAATAGCCATAACTCCATCAAGGTTCATATTATCGACACCTTCAGATAGAGCATCTAACCCTTCTCGTAAAGTCATTTTTAAATCTGAAATATTAATGTCAACATTTACAACTTTGCGAGTATCTAACTCTTCTAGTGCTAATTTAATAGTCTCTGAGCTATCAGATAAGATTGTATTTTTAATTTTAAATTGACTAATTCCTGTTGATGAAATGGCATTTCTTATTCTCGAATATATATTCGAAAGCATTTGCCCTACACGCTCACTTTGGCGCTGTACTCTATGTGAAAAATGCTTATCTTTATTATCACTAAAAAATACGTCATCAAGATTGAGTTTTTTTTCTCCATCAGAAGATTTTAATGTTTCGACCAATAACTTTATTGCATCATGTTCTTTTTCTGTCAAATGATGCTCATCAATATATTTCTTTAATATTTTTTCGTTAATATTTAGTTTGTCTAGTTCATTAGAATTAAATACTGTTTTATTAATATTTTCATCAATTCTAGCTCCATTCCAATAGATGCCATATTTGTATAAATCAAATAAATTAAATTGATTATTATCAATTTTTATTATAAAATTTAAACTCTTTATTTTTTCAACTGTAGATTGATAATGATGAGTGCTTAAATTCAGTACGTCGGGGATAACAATACTTTCCCAATGATTATTTCTCACAAAGAGAATATCGATATTATCTCCTATTGCTTTTCCTGAGTACAGCTCTCGAACTTCAGGCGAAATATGAATAGAGCTCTCAACAAAATTTAATGCCTGTTCTAAATTAGTAAAATCTGCAGAACCAAAATTAGGATCTGTTACTCGACATTTATCCTCAAAGATCGAAATCACTATGCTATGAAAATTCATTGTGATTAGTAATTTTTTGATATGATTAGCTGATAAATATTCAGCAACAGTATTAACTTCAAAATCAGATAGTCTAATCTTTTCTATATTTGTTGACTGTAATAGTTTATTATTACCATGTTGTTGCGCATGCTCTATTTGATTTAGCATCGATGTTAACAAGTGTTTATCGGCTAGGGAAAGCTGAGATTGTTCGAGCAGACTCTCTTGGTATAACGCACTGGCTAACTCTAGATTTTCTTGTAAAATATTATAATGATTTTCATTCTTAACAAGAAGATACAACTCAGCTAACCCCATACAGCGACCTTCTTGGGGCGTAAGCAGTATTTGAGGATTAAATTGAACATTCTTCCCTTCAAATTTTGTTGCTGCATCTTGCCATAAGAGGGCATTTCTGCCATAAAAGTCCCCCCACTTTAATGCGTTATATTTTGCTTGAATAGATATATCATGTAACTTAGGTCCCGCAATAGGATTGGTGAGATAGTTGTCGTTACTCCCATATCCCAATCCTTTCAACGTACTTTGCTCAATCAAGGTTGAATCTGCTATTGAATATACTGAGGGTTGTTTTGAGTTTATTTCTTTTAAAAGGTTATTTGTAATACTGGGAAATTTATCCTGTGTTATGTGTAGAGCACATTCTAAAAAGCTGTTTTTACCTGTTAAGCCTCTACTAATGTCTGAGAGTGACGATTCATGATGAGTAGATGTTCCTTTTAGATATTCAAGAATATGAGCATCATTCTGTAACATAAAGCCTAGAGTATTCTGATTGAATTTAGATTTTATTAACTCTAACGTTATATCTTTACTCTTTTTAACGTCATAAAGCACCTCTAAAAAATTCCCCATTCTATCCAATACAATATTATTATTAGATAATATATCTTTCATACCGGACATCATAATGTCAGATGTTAATTTCCCTTCAACACTGGAATATCTTACTCCTAAAGCAGAGACATCTTGATTCATGACAGATAGGAAATATTTACTAAAATTATTTTTATCCAATACATCTAAAATAGATTCAAAAGTCAATCTTAATGATTGTTCATAATTGCTTGGACCAAAATGAACGATATCTTTACCAAAAAAATGGTTGTAAAGTTTTTTCAGAATAATTTTTGTATCCGTATCATTACCCCCGGTATAATCTGATATGATTTTTATCAGTTCAGTTGATGGTGCAGCTAAAGCCGGATGCCTCATCATCACCCCCGATTCTTGGCGAAGAATTCCGTGTTTAACTATGTCATTGAGGTCATCAAAACCATATCTATCATTTATCATCTTTTGGATTAAATGATTATCTTTTAAATCAGTAGAAATATTTCTAATTTCTATTTTTCCTTTACCCCACTTATTATCCGCCTCTTGCAATAATGAGTTGATTATTTGCTGTTCATTCGTAATATATTTATTCCATAATGTTATTATATCCCCTTTATAACCAATATTATACTTTAGATCATTTATATCTTTAATCTTTAAAAAATTAATTGTTTTCCCATTAATCTTAAAATTATCCTGAATAGGTAAGGATTTTATTTTTCTTTCAATTTCAATTAATTTTTTTTCTAAATTTTTATCTTGTGCAATCTTTTGTAAAACAGTAGATAGCTTTTCTTTTTCTGTAACTGAAATAGTTCCTAATTGTGACTTTCTTTTTAATCCGTAATATAGCTCCAACTCATAACCTAAAACTCCATTATACTCTTTAAATAAATTGATTATTTCATTTTCTCTTGCTTTTAATATTGTAAATTCCTTAGCCACTAATAACTTATTAATGAAATCATCTCTCCAAATTGAAATTTTTGTACTAATATTACTTGCAAGAATAGAACGAATTGATTTTTTATATCCATGAATGTCTTGACTAAGATCAGATAATAAATAATGAACTTGATTATTGATAGGTGTTTTTTTTCTATGTAGAGCATTCGTTAATTGATCAGATAAAGAAAGACCTGCCCATTTTACAAGGCTATCTTCACATGTTAGTAAGTGTTTATGTATTTTTTGATCAATATCAGATAACATATTTAAGTCTAAAATGTTTCTATCAATGAGCTTATTGTAATCATCTTCAAAATTTGGCCATTCTAATTTTAATTTTTGCACTAACTCAGATGGCCATCCTGTCTGTAGCTTTTCCAAATTTAATTTGGTTGGTGTAATGTCAAATAATATACTACTTTGTTTATTTGACTCAATTGATGTTAATACTTCTTTTATATCTAATTTCTTACCAACCCATGTACTTTCATCATCCGGTGTAATGTCATTTATACCTACTGTTTTTTGATTAATCCAATCATAGTGTTGACCTGAAGCTCCTACTACCTCTTTAAGATTCCCCATAAATGAATCATCGCCCAATCCTTTAAATTTATTATTATGTTGTTCTAAACGACACTGTCCAAGCTCTCCCAATGACTCATAATATTTTTTCATGGAGTTCATCATGGCATCCGGTCCAGTAATAGATAGTGTGCTGTATTTTTGGGGTATAATACCATCCATACGATAATGAGAAAATAAAGAGCCTTGATAGTATTTCTTAGGAGAAAACTTTTCTTTTTTCTGCTTTATTCTTATCTCGGGCTCGAACACATTAATTTTTAAAATATCGAGTAATGGTTTTTCATTAATACCTGTTTTATAATGTGCTAATTTTTCTCCATTCAAAATAACAACACGCTCGAATATAAATTTTTCTCCTTCAGTATCCTTACTTAAGTGATATTTTTTTCCTTTATCTAGACCATTATTTTCAAATATTCCATAAAAATAATGACTGAATTTCTCTATATCTGAAAACTCAACAAAACCACCATTAGGATCATAGAAGCCATATATTCTATTTTCGCCTTTGCCTACAGCCCAAGCAGCCATAGCATGTCCTGGTGCTTCTAACTTTAACAATATTGGCTCTATACTTTCTTTCTTCAATAATTCAATGGTGCTATGTAAAGTTTGTTTTTCTTTTTTCTCTTTCCATACTTGTTGATCAGTAGATAGCATTGGATTTTTGGAATGTAATCTCACCAAAGTATTTAACAGTTCTTTGGCTTTCATAATTTCAGTCTTTGTATAACGTGATGACTCACTTAATACCGCTGCAGCAGAATATAAATTTTCAATGAATTTGCCTGATAGATTTTCATTAGTTAAACTCTCTTGATATTTTGCTGACAGCAGAAGTACCGATAAAGGGTCACATCGCCCCCCAAATCCATCTCCAACCAAGTTTAATAAAAAGAGTTGGGGGATTAGTTTTTCCTTGGCTAATGGGTCAATTTCACCATTGGACTTTACTTTATCAAAAAGTTGATGGTATTCCTCTACTCTAGGTTGAAAAGTTACCGCCAAAGCACGCTTTTCAACTTCATAAGCTAATGCTCCTTTTTGTTCTTCAGATAAATTTTTGTAATTTTTTTTCATCAATGAAACAATATCGTGGATATTCATCTCTTCCTTGAATCCAAAAATATTATTTATGGCATTACCCTCTTTATATCCTTTAAGAAAATTTTGAGTTGCCCTAATATCTTTCTTTTTTACACCTTGATTTTCTACTGTAAGTAATTGCCCATATTCTTTTAGGTCCTTATCCAAACTTTTTAATATTTCTTTTTTTCTGGATTTTTTTTCATTACTTTCTAAATCAGAAACAAATAACTTAGATTCAACCTTTTCACTCCCTCGTAATGGTTCAAGGCTATCATTATTCGGATTATAGAATGCACGCTGTTCCCCTATCCCTTCTGTCCTTAACTGTTCCCTTATACCTAGAATTTCTCGGTATGTATTTTCTTGTCCCGCAATAACAAAATCCATGACTTTACTCTCTTTATGGGTGGCAAGGAAATTATTATTGCCTCTTATTTTCCAACCTTTTCTACTAAGTTGATGACTCTTATGCATCATCATTGAATCTCGTATTACTTTGGTATCAATGGGGGAAAATATTTTACTCTCTTTAACTTGTATTTTTAGTTTACTAATTATATTATCCAATTTTGTGATGTCTTCTCGAGGTAGTTTATGTTTTAATCCCGCACTAGGTTCATTGCTTACTAATGATAATATTTCGTCACTTAGAGCACGACGATGGTCTTCTTTTTCAAGGAAATCGTAATTATTACAATTATCTTGCACTATTTTATAAACTTCGGGGGTATAATTCGGCATAACATCATGGTCAGCATAAATTCCACCGTGATTTTTTAATATATAGGCGCGTAGCATGTCGGTTGCTGCGGCATAATTTCCTCGAAGAATTAGCTCTTGTTGATAATTTTGTTTTTTATGCGCTATCTGCATTTCAGGTAATTCATTAACATCTTTTATGTTTACATTTTCTTTACCAAAGATATCGATAAGTTTTTTCTCTAACTCACGTAATTTTCTGTTGTTTTCTTCAACTATTTGTTGAAATTCCTTTATTTTTTCTGCATCATAATTTAAGATTTCTTTCAAGAATTCAATGCGATGATTGTCATTAAATGTTAATAACCCTTTGATATAAGCATAGTTCATCACCGAATCCTGAACTTGTAATACAGACTTGAACAAACAACGCTCAAAAAGATCGGTTAATTTTATATTAAAACTTTCAGAAAAATCTTGTCCGTTTTTTAAACGGTGAATCTCTTCATAACTTAATAAACTAAGTAGCTCATTCTTTGCATTTTCAAAAGCAATAATTCTAAGTTCCTTATTAAAAGCGCTTGCCAACATAGCATGAGAATCAGTCCAAAAGTTGTAAATAAAATCAGGATATGCGTTTTTATACGCTTTGGCATATCTTGTGATACTTTCTGGTGGTACTCCTGCAATCCAAGCAATGTTAATATTTTTTTCTATTTCAACTTTATGTGACTTATATTCATTTTGAACTTCAGCTATCAGTTTAATAATATTATTTTTCTCGACCTCATTATTTCTAGTGTTACCATGTTTATTTAAAGAATAGTAAATATTAGACAAGGTATTCGCTTGTTGCTTTAACATCTCAATACCTTCCCTACTGTTTTTATCTTTTAAATTCAAATAACCATTTATACTTTGCTTTAATAAGCTAATAAGCTCTGGACGAATTTCATGTTTTTTCTTAGAGCCATTGTGAATTTTATCTAATATATTATTTGGTGTTAAGGAGTATTTCCCATTAGTATTTAAGTGATGTGCTTTTTGTTCCTTGCTACCATCTTCAAGGCTCCTTTTCTTGATTACTTTACTTTTCACTTCTAATTCGTGAGGTATTGTTAAACTGGGTGTATTATAAACATGCTCTAGTGGTGCCAGATTAGATATAATAGGTTCTTTAGAGGCAACTGATTCAATGTCGTTTAGATTAACGTTATTATTACCATTAATTAAAGGTGTAGAAGGCGATGCATGACCAGACATTAATAATCCAATTCGATACAAAATGGCTGTTTTCCAATTTCCACTGGTTGTTACTGGATGTTGACTTGTTGTGGGATTAAGTGTTTTCCTTATTTCCTCTTGAATGAAGCCACCAATAGCCACCACATCTTCAGTTGAGGTGTTCTTAATCTTTGTAATTCGATTAATAAATGGCTCATAAGTTTTCTCACTCTTATCACTAATGCCAATATCATTAGATGTGTTATTTAGTGCAGTTGTGTTGTTTTCTTGTGGTGAATTAAAAATCACTGAATTAACTCTCATCTATACCATCCTAATCAGAATTAATTTAAAATTAACTATTTAGATTGATTCTTATATCAAAAACACGCAGTATATTTGTAATATCGTTATAACTTTCCCGCATAACGACTAAAATACCTCTCATTTATAATTATAATATCTTCTTGAGTCAAATATGGATTGAAATATAGATAGCGTTATCCTATTAAATTATACGCCAATTTGTAATGGTCTAATGATCCCGAACACTTTGTTAGAGGAAGCAGTATCAACGAAGTGATAATTCACAGAAAAGCGTTTACCCATGAGTTTAAATAGGCATGTGTCTATCTGATTATCCTGCACAAGCACTTGATGATACAAGCTACTAAAGCAATGATTCAAGATTGTCGCGCTGGTTAGTTAGTATTGCGAAGACGTTCGGAAGGAAAAGTGCTATTACACCTAAACAATAGTGAATAGGGGAGCTTGAACAGAAAGTAAGTCAGCTTCAGAGCAACAATGACAGGTTAAAAAAATTTAGGGCTTTTTTGCTATAGAAATGAATAAGTGAAAAAAGTTGTGGTGAAGCTGAAGAAAAGCTGGGCAAATATTCAGCAGGTATACCGCTGCTTGTCGCTTACGAACAGTATGTTTTATGTCCAAGCTCTCAGTAGACAATCCCCTATTAAATCTCCAGACAGTTGCTAGCACTTAAATGAGTGATAATTTTAACACTCATTTTTACACTAATTCTTAGAAAGAATATGTTCGAGATATTGTTACAAGCCAGCTTGTCCTTTGGTCGTAGCAGTATCAAGAAGGAAGTCTGATTACGATAATCTCAGGTGAACAAGTTGCTCCTGCCTCTAGGCTAGCTTCAGCAAGAAAACTCATAAAAGAGCTACAGAGTTTGCTTGGCAAAAACATGGTTTTAAAGAAGAAGTCGAGTCTGGTCGCAAAAAAGTGGCTAACGCTCACGCTCTTATCATCTAAGGAGGGATATGAGTTAGGAAATATAGGGGTCAAATGCATCTGGTGAGTAGAACACTCGGAGCATGAGCGGGTTCTATCAAAATGAATTGGAAATATAAGCGAGGTCGATGTTCTCAAGATGACGATGATGCCTTTGCTCGTATACTCAACGCAATCGATATGCTTAAGAAGTTGATTTATTCCCTAGACATGCGGCGGTACGAAACCCACACAGTAATGGTATTGGGGAAAGCTTTGTAAAAATCATAAAACGGGATTTCATCTGTTTAATGTGAAAACCGAACGGATTAACGGCGGTCAAAAATCGTGCAGCAATCCTCGAGCTTATCATGAATAGCATCCAGTACACAGGGTTATCGTTCGCCGCGAGTGTATCTGCGGCGACGAACCTAGAATAAAATCAGTGATAAAAGTGTCTGTAAATATTGTGTCAAATACATATTCTTTTTGGTGAGCACAAAAATTTGACTAAGTAGCGTATATGAATATATATTCTTAGGAGGCTGTAAACAGGCCCGAGATTCGCAACTTGGATACCACAATGAGGGTAACTGTATTAACAGTTGTTTATAGTAACGTGCAGTCAATTTATAGTCGAAAACATCATATTGGGCATGCAAGGGAATCGAAAGGTTCGCTGGGTTCATTGTGACCAGTATTGCGAATCTTGCATGCCTTTATTTTAATATTGAGTTGTATTATAGTCTTGTGATGAGTTATCTATGAATGATATTCATGATGATGTTGCCCAAAATAAGCCAAGAATAAAATCCCACTCTAAAGGCGTAATTGGCATTTTTCCTGCATTAAGTGTCAGTATTCTTTCACTAAGAAATTTTCTATTTTAAGATAACATTCCTCGGAAGTTAAGATATGGCAACTTAGGGTTTTCTTGCCGTTTATGATAAAACTCCAGTGGGATGTGATTGAAACTTTCATGAGTCTGATTTTGATTATAATCTTGCAGTCAAAACCAAGCCATTCACTGGAGTAATTTTGTAAGGTAATCCCCGCTCTTCCTTTCTTAAGCTCTAGCTGATGCCAGACCTGCAATCGTTCATACTAAAAAGTAATACCCCTTAACGGGATAGACTTGCCAAATCTAGTACATCGACTAAAATTTACCTAGGATGTCCTGTGACTGTCGAAATTTGACCCAGCCGACACCTGATGGAAGCTTCACCTTGTGTTTTTCGAGACTGCAATACTTCTCTAAGTTAACAATACGGATTGAATCACTTCCGCCGCTTTTCTTCTTAAATACAGGTGCTTTCGCTGCCAACTTTTTATCAAAGCAACGTTTCTATGCACTATGCAGGTCTTTCAGCTTTTGTTGAAGATTATCGGTGTAGGCTTTCTGTAAGAACGCACGTTCAGGGGTTTTCTTCCATGCCGTCAGCATTCGGTTTAGTTCAAATGCTGACGGCTGAATCCAGTATTTTTTTTCGTCACCGCCAACCCATAATGTAGGCTTTGCGGATTCGCATCATAACTCAGTGTGTAGTAAATTCTTTCGTTATATTACTGTGTTTTCGGTCAGCTTCAATGCAAAAGTACAAAATTAATCGTTTAAGATATGCAGCTTTTCTTTTGCATGTTCATTTCGTTTTTGTAACGAAATATCGTCGAAAAATATTGGAGGAGTGACACTATGCAGCATTTCATCAGTATGCAACTGATGTTTGTCGTGATTTTGGTGCGGAACTTACAGAAAGTTACAGGGATATCGACCATGTTCATATGCTGATGGAGTATCCACCAACAGTGCAGTTATCGGTGCTGATTAATTATCTGAAAGCAGTAACATTTCGCCGTTTGCGTAACGAGTTTATGGATTTACGGGGTACATACGGTAAAGCTGTGTTTTGGTCTTGTTCATTCTTTGCTGGTTTGTGCGGAGGTGCGCCACTGGATGTTGTGAAACGGTACGGCTGATAATTCTACGGGCTTTTAAGACCGTCCAAATTCCCTTTCCACCTTGTATCGGTGGGGTACCCTTTGGCGGTAAATATGACCTAGAACTAATGGGAAGTAGTTCTTTAATTTATCAAACAACTCATCTTCAGATAAGGATGTCCGCATGGATTGAATCTGATGTGTTCTCTATTCATCATTCGTTCCCAGGATATTTCCTGTGAATCTCGAAACCCAATAACCAATATTCATGTCAATCATCTATTGACTCAAATTGTTCGTCATCATGCCAAAAGGAAAACAATGGTGAAATTATATACTACCGCCAAAGTACAAGGGGGCTGGGGCTACTGATATTGACCACCCCGCTTTTCCTATGGACAACTTTGACTTATGGCAGTTGGCACGCGAGAAGCTTTGTTTTAGGAGAAAAAAAGCTCGTGAATTGCCGATTTCGTATAAAAAGATGAAACGCAGTCTTATGACCATTGGTCACCGTGTGAAATAATACCACACTACGATTATACCTGTCATTATATGATAAAGACGGTCAACTGAACGTGACTGTGACGGAATTGGATGTCACCGATACGTGAAAACGCATTCAAAAAATTTCTAAACAACAATCACGAACCGCATTATAAGGTGAGACCCTATTCCCCGTTTTCCGTTGAAGAAAAAATTGTTGGTTAGGTAAATTAGCGTTTGCGGCTTTAGTTGCTCTTAAACTGGCACAATGGGATGGAAAAACAGCCCGAAACTTGCGGGCTGAAAATCTTTTCTGCTTCGTTGGTTACAAACAGCACTAAAACAAAAACGTTTTTACTGCTGCGTTATCCATGATTTTGAATGGGTTATCAACTTTGGTCAACAACGCTTAATGACTTTATTAATCAATCTCAGAGATAAACTTTTCTGATACGGTACTACGTTTTACTGTATCTTCGGGCTTATAAGTAGGGGCAGAAGGTGTAACAGTACTACGTAATGAGTGTTCTGGGAAGTTATTACCATTGTAATACATTCCTGCTCCATGGTATCCGGTAACTGTAACATTGTTATAACCAGCGTCATTCAATGCATCAAGTAGATGTGCTGCAGGGGCTTTTACTGTTTCTTCATTTATTGCTATGCCCAAAAATGTTGATTTTTTTATAAAACTTTCACTATATGTCTTCAGATCTGGATCCTTTATATTGTTGATTGGCTTCGTATCTGCAGAATAGCAGCTAGTTAATCGGATATCTTTAACTGTTTTAGGAACCCCCATATCAGAAAGAGTCTTAACCACTTCATTCATGGTGAGTTTTAGGTGGTCAACTTGTAAGGAGTTTTTTCCAGCTCCGCCATGACCATGGACATAAATTTTTTGGTTATCGTTAAATTGAAAATTACTCGCATGATATGTCGACACATTCTGTAGAGCATATATGAAATGAGAACCTACATCGTCATCTGACCGTCCTGTTTTGTGTGGGCGAATTATTCCGTATTCTTGTATCGTTTTTTCTTTATATAATTGAAACTTACTATGGGCTGCTTCAGACGCAAAAACTATCGGATATTTTTTTAGATCCTTGGTTGAATTTGAAACTCGATGAACGTAACTGCCTAATAAAGACATAAAATCGTTTTTTTGGGGAGTTCCCCCATCACCAAGATAAATATTTACTCTTTCATTTGCTTGCGAAGTTTGGGATGGGATAACTGAGGGGCTATTTAAGGGGATTCTGAACATAATGATATCCTGTATATTATCTGAGAAAATGAAGGTAAATTCATAGTTCGATTTATTTAGGTTATTTTTATATTTTGTTTTACTCAACTTTCAAGAAAAACACTATCCTTGGTAGCTATTCTATCCATTATATATAGTCAATCACATTATTTTTTAATGTGAAAGGGCTTGTTGAAAGAATTGAGGTTTCATTTGGGTGTAGAACAATGAACCCCTCTTTAATTTAAAATAAAAAATCTATAAAAAAACGCTCATTTTTAAATGTGCATTAATAATATTTTATCAAGCTAAAATTTAAGGGATTAATGCTATTTGTTCTATTATCAAATTGACAGCTACAAGCCCTTTAGGGCGCGAAGCTGTCAATGATATATTAATTACTATTATTAATCTCAGTGTTATATTTCGGTACTTGATGTTTATGCATCAAGAGTTTCTATCTACCGAGCCATATTTTTTCTCCAAAACAAGTTTCAGTTCATCCAGATATGAAGGACTGTTATTGCCATGTCCCGGTCTGTTAGGCTGCATTGGTGATGCCGGAGTCGATGTATCGGCGTTTCTTGGTGTCGAAGCATCCGTTGTATCAACTGGGCTATTTCTTTTCCCCAAAACAAGTTTCAGTTCATCCAGATATGAGGGACTGTTATTGCCATGTCCCGGTCTGTTAGGCTGCATTGGTGATGCCGGAGTCGATGTATCGGCGTTTCTTGGTGTCGAAGCATCCGTTGTATCAACTGGGCTATTTCTTTTCCCCAAAACAAGTTTCAGTTCATCCAGATATGAGGGACTGTTATTGCCATGTCCCGGTCTGTTAGGCTGCATTGGTGATGCCGGAGTCGATGTATCGGCGTTTCTTGGTGTCGAAGCATCCGTTGTATCAACTGGGCTATTTCTTTTCCCCAAAACAAGTTTCAGTTCATCCAGATATGAAGGACTGTTATTGCCATGTCCCGGTCTGTTAGGCTGCATTGGTGATGCCGGAGTCGATGTATCGGCGTTTCTTGGTGTCGAAGCATCCGTTGTATCAACTGGGCTATTTCTTTTCCCCAAAACAAGTTTCAGTTCATCCAGATATGAGGGACTGTTATTGCCATGTCCCGGTCTGTTAGGCTGCATTGGTGATGCCGGAGTCGATGTATCGGCGTTTCTTGGTGTCGAAGCATCCGTTGTATCAACTGGGCTATTTCTTTTCCCCAAAACAAGTTTCAGTTCATCCAGATATGAGGGACTGTTATTGCCATGTCCCGGTCTGTTAGGCTGCATTGGTGATGCCGGAGTCGATGTATCGGCGTTTCTTGGTGTCGAAGCATCCGTTGTATCAACTGGGCTATTTCTTTTCCCCAAAACAAGTTTCAGTTCATCCAGATATGAGGGACTGTTATTGCCATGTCCCGGTCTGTTAGGCTGCATTGGTGATGCCGGAGTCGATGTATCGGCGTTTCTTGGTGTCGAAGCATCCGTTGTATCAACTGGGCTATTTCTTTTCTCCAAAACAAGTTTCAGTTCATCCAGATATGAGGGACTGTTATTGCCATGTCCCGGTCTGTTAGGCTGCATTGGTGATGCCGGAGTCGATGTATCGGCGTTTCTTGGTGTCGAAGCATCCGTTGTATCAACTGGGCTATTTCTTTTCTCCAAAACAAGTTTCAGTTCATCCAGATATGAGGGACTGTTATTGCCATGTCCCGGTCTGTTAGGCTGCATTGGTGATGCCGGAGTCGATGTATCGGCGTTTCTTGGTGTCGAAGCATCCGTTGTATCAACTGGGCTATTTCTTTTCCCCAAAACAAGTTTCAGTTCATTCATAAATGAGGGGGTATTATTGGCACCTTCATTTTTTCCCGATACACTTTTTAGATTCTTAAATAAAGTTTCTGTATGTGGGGTTGGTGTTTCACTCGTAGAATTAGATAACGACGAAGCAGATTGTATCTGCAAGCTTTGTGAACCGCTAGTAGAATTCGGTAATGGTGGCGCAGGTGGTATCTGTGAGCTTTGTGAACCGCCAGTAGAATTCGGTAATGGTGGCGCAGGTGGTATCTGTGAGCTTTGTGAACCGCCAGTAGAATTCGGTAATGGTGGCGCAGGTGGTATCTGTGAGCTTTGTGGACCGCCAGTAGAATTCGGTAATGGTGGTGCAGGTGGTATCTGCGAGCTTTGTGGACCGCCAGTAGAATTCGGTAATGACGAGGATGATGGTCTCCCCGGGGCTTGTGTATTAACATTTCGTACCGAGAGTAATAAGAGAGAAATCCTCTGTGTAGGTGTAGTTGTATTTTGAGCTCTGTTTAAATTAACAGAGTTACTCCGGAGAGAGCTTATTAAAGAGCTACATAATTGTGGAATTTTCATATTTAAAAAACCTATATAAATAAATTGTCACCTATTATCTTATTTTTGTTTTCTTTTTTCTTTCAAGAAACGTTCATGTACCCATTCGGGGTGATATATAACTTTATATATCAACTAAAGTTTGGTTTTTATTAAAAGGAAATTATGTGTTTCTTTACTCTCCGTGTGATTGAGAGAATGTGTAATATTCTATTTTAGTATTAATGTATAACTAGTATGGGATACACATTGTTATCAAGATTTTTGTGTTTTGATTAGTATGTGAGAGAGTGATCTTTTATTTTTTAAATTTCATTTTTCTTTTTCAGAAAATAAATGAAGTTTAAGTAAAAATATACAAGATTTTCAAAATCATTACCTTAGATTGCTACTTTTTGACAATTTTAGGAGTTAAAACTAGATCATTCATAGCATGAAAATGAGATGAAGAAATGGTTATTTGCAAAACTATTAGAGTTCAATTTTTGGTGTGTAGTTTAACTATGCGAGGGGGTAACAGTATTTATTATTCGATTCATCGATAAAACCGAGTGCGATTCTAGAATGTGTCATACGGTTACACCGTATTGATAAGTTATCACTAGCCAGCTTGACTATAATACCTAATATCCTCTACTTGAATGCAAAGTTTAATTGCGTGTTGGATAAAGTAAATACTTTGTAGTTTTTGACGAACAAGGGGGTTGTTTTATTACGGGAAAATGAAAATAAAATCATAATGCATTGTTTATATTGGTTTAATTTTCTTAGTTGTTTTGGCGAAATACGGTTGGTTTCGATATGCTATTTTGCGGCATGTTACCTCTGTAAAGGAACGCCTCGCCATTTACGGCAAGACGTAGCCACATTATTCTGTTTATTCTTTACTTTTTTCTTGAACCATTTTAGACAGCTTTAGCTTTATCAAGCGTTCAAGCTCTTGAATAACGGTTTGATTAAGCCTATTAAATTCAAAACGCACTTTTCTACCGTTTCCACTGTAGCTAATACGGGCATATTGATCCTTATTATTGAATTCGACAATATCAGAGGTTTTCCATGCTGATGTGGGTTTAGTTTTGTCTGTCATCAACTCTAAAATAGTTGATAAATCGTCTAATATATTTTTTTGTGTTTCCTGGATATTGTCGATTACTAAGCCTTTACGATTATCTTTAACCTCTTTGCATAGTGCTGCTAAATCTATGCCCTCTTTATTTGCATTACTTTGGAGTTTAGAAAGACGGGCATAGAATGTATTGGGAATTCCTTCGCAGTCAGGAAATAAATTAATTAGACGCACATCAATTAATGCTGCCTGAATGCGTTTACGAACTGACTCAGTACTTATACCAATATATTGGGCTAGTTGTTCATTAGTTGTGAAGTTATTATCCTCCATTAGCTTTTGATACTGTATACCTACCTCGCGGTAAGATAGCTTTCGAGAACTCTGCGCAGCACTAATGATAGAGAAAATATCTTCATTGGATATGTCGTTTGGTAAAACCCATAATGGCAGATCGGTAGATAATTTTATGCAGCAATAGCGACGCCGACTTCCTTCAATTAAGTGGTAAATACCATCCTTTCTGACAGCAATACCTTCAGTATCCACTCCCCGTTGTTTTATTTGTTCCAGAATATCGCCCATGGAGTTCTCATCCAATGCTTCCTGGTTACGTGGATTAAGAGAATGAACAACAGTTTGTTCAGAGATTTTATCCCCTGCGACTATGATGTGTTCAGCATCAACTTTACGCCCGTCTTTCAGTGTAAAGGCTCTTTTGGGGATATTTTCCCCTTTTAAAGAGGGGAGTCCATTTCTCTGCTCAAAACGTGTTTTTTTCGAATTTCCTAAATACATATCTTTGTTTGTATCTCTTTCTACATCAGCCATGTGGATTACTCACTTTTTGCAGAGAAACTTTTGATTTCATTTATAAATTGTTGATATACTGAATTTACTGACATTTCAGCTATATCGAATTGTTTTGCAGGACATAAATCCTCTGATTTTTTGATATCTAAGATTGTCCTGCCCCTTTCCGCTGCTGCAACAAAAGCCTCTGAATGTTTTATATTAGTTGTCATGAATTTGTCTTGTACGGTACGTACAAGCTTGTTTAATGTTCGAACTTCATGCTGGCTTCTGTCATCGACATTAACAGCTAGTACCTTCATCCATTTGATATTTTCTCCCCTAGATGGCAGCTGCTGTAAACGTGCACCAATCGTTAGCATATAATTTGTTGTGGAAGCAAAGTCATATTCACGCGGCGTTATTGGCACTAGTAGTGCATCAGCAGCTTCATTTGTTGACCATATGATTGGCGAGTCTTGTGGGGGGGTGTCGATAAAGATAAGATCATAATGCTCTTTTAGAACAGGAACGACAATATCTCTAAAACGAGTGAGAAGCTTATTTCGTTCATCTTTGCTTAAACGCCAGTATAGGTCAGTGAATCTATCATCTGTGGGAAATGCTGTAATAACATCCATATTCGGAAGATGTGTACTGAATGGAATATTGGCGATGATATCTGCCTCAGAATAACCTGCGGCTATATATTGAGAATAATCACCATCAGGTTCGTATTCAGCTAGCAAAACATCCGTAATTGTCAGATAAATATCGTCATCATTAGTCGTTCGGATAAGATTATTTCCGATTGATCCTTGAGGGTCTAAGTCTACGATGCAGCAGCGGGCGTTTAGGTGTAGATCTAATGCAGCCGCTGTTGCAATTGTTGCTGTAGTTGTACTTTTGCCTGTTCCACCTTTATGGTTTTCTATGACGATGGCTCTTGGCTTATACATATCTGAGTAACGATGAGCACCCAGTTCTTCCATGATCACTTGAACGTCGAATCGAGTATAAAGATGGTTTTTATTTTGAAAAATAGGTTCGCCAATGATTTTTTTAGCCTGCATTTCAGTCACAATCTTTGAGAATGTATTGCGGGATTTTCCAAAAAAATCAGCCAAAGCTGTTTTGTTTAAACAGTGGTTATATATAAGCCGGTCCAGACCATCTACTTGTTCATCAGTAACTTTAATCGTATTTACTTCAGCGATAGATTCTTTTAGTGAAATTTGTTCAGCTTTCATCCGCTGACCAATTATTAATATTTGATCTAAAATTGACATTGTTTACCCCGTGTTTATTTTTTTATATTATTAATGTGAATTGAGCGTATAACAAGTAAATTTTTTGTTTTAATGCACAAAATAAAGTTTTACGCTTGGTTATTTGCCTGTGATATCTTGGCGAACAAGGGGGTTGTTTTTATGGGGAATAGGAAATTTTTTGAAAGGTCTGTAATAGCAAGGGATATGGTATAACTTTTTTGATATCCTCCCCCTAAAGGAAGTCGATTCTTACAAGGTTGAGACTTCAGTCTGATTCGCCTCGATGGTTTCCTGCTTCTACAGGCTGCTCCCTCCCTCCACAGGCAAGTACGGCATGTCCTATTGCTAAGATGTTACATGTCCAAATTATTTGCTTACGTTCTCTTGGTCATAAAGTGGTGGATTACGAGTTAGTTCGCCAATCGATGTGTGTGTTTGCTGAACGCGCTGCAGAAAAACTGCGTGAAGAAAAACAGTATTATTGATTAGTGACATTGTGGGGGGCAGAGTAGCCTTTTTCTCATCATAAGCCGCCTATTATTGGCAAGAACTCCAAGCACTCATTTATCCCTCACAAGATACGCAGAATATTATTTAGGTGCAGTCACTTTGTTTGACCGACTTTGGCTTCTGAATGTGAAATACAGTAAAAGTGGCATATTGCTCAGTGAATTTTCCCCTTCAGGGTAACTGAATT